>JADFLK010000134.1 GCA_022564455.1 Bacteroidota bacterium | reverse complement strand
GAACGGGCTGTCAGGAGGCCTGAACGGAGGGCCTGCAAGATCGCACCCAGTTGGCCACGATTTTCGGACCTTCCGTGGAAAGGAGGCTTTCCGGATGGAACTGGACGCCTTCGATAGGGTGCGCACGATGGCGCAGCCCCATGATGACGCCGTCGGACGTCTCGGCCGAGATCTCTAGCGTGTCCGGCAGAAAGGTCCGATCTACCACGAGAGAGTGGTAGCGAGTGGCCGTGAAGTCTTGCTCCACGCCCTCAAAGATCGTTTTTCCGTCGTGGTGAATGCTGCTCGTCTTCCCGTGCATTAATGTGGGGGCCTGAATAATCCGCCCGCCGAACGCCTCGCCGATGGCTTGATGCCCAAGGCATACGCCAAGAATGGGGACCGATGAACCCAGTCTGCGGATGACGGCTTCGCTGATTCCCGCATCAGCCGGGCGGCCGGGGCCGGGGGAGAGCAGGATGCCGGCTGGGGCCATTTCGATGATGCCTTCCACCGAGACGGCGTCGTTCCGAACCACTTCATAGACGCTCGTCTCTGCCTCCACCAGATGGACGAGGTTGTACGTAAACGAGTCGTAGTTGTCGATGATGAGGATCATGAATCGACGAGCCAGGCCTTAGTGGATAGTGGGTCGCTGCTCATAGCGAGGCACCTTCGGCGACGCCTCCAAACTACTTCTCGGGTAGCCCGGCAACGGGGAGCGAGGACTTCTACCATACGGGCGGAGTTACGCGCGTTTACCTGATACCTTCAAACCCACGCACAAGGAAAGGGAGAGAGGGCAGTTCTGAATCCTGAAGGTTGAACGCTGAATGGTGTTGCGGAAGACAACGGTCAATAGCCAGTGGTCAGTAGTCGATTTGCCGAAATCCGGAATCGACGATCCGAAATCGGCGATCCGGAATCCAAAGACTTCCAAACCCCCGCACGCCCAAACGCCCACACTCAAACCCTTTCCCCTTTTCCCCTCACTCTTTTCCCTTCACCCTTCGCCTCGCTCCCTTTCGCCCAGCAGCGCCCGTAACTTGCGCGCCCACTTGAAACCCCGCCATGCCCGTATTTGAAGGGACGCTCGTTGCTCCTCCGGATGCACGTTTTGCAATTGTTGCCAGCCGGTTCAACGAGATGATTACGCAGCGGCTTCTCGATGGGGCCCAGGCGGCGCTGGTTCAGCACGGCGTAGCCGAAGATGCCGTGGATGTGGCCTGGTGCCCGGGCGCTTTCGAGATTCCCGTGGTCGCCAAAACGATGGCCGAAACTGGGCAGTATGCGGCGGTTGTATGCCTGGGAGCCGTTGTGAGGGGCGCAACGCCTCACTTCGACTATATATCTGGAGGTGTGGCCGGCGGAATCCAGCAGGTGATGCTTGACACGGGCGTACCCATACTGTTTGGCGTACTCACGGTGGATACCATTGAGCAAGCCATTGAGCGCGCCGGCACGGAAGCCGGTAATAAAGGAGCCGACGCGGCGACCGGGGCCATAGAAATGGCTAACCTCCTGCGCCAACTTCGCGTAGATTAACCCTCGCAACGCAACCTCCGAAAGTAAGTCACGACCCGTTCGCTACGCCACAAACGTTCTCAATCCTCCGGGCATGTCTGTCCGGGCTTCTCGCGTTGCCATGCGAACGTCCATGCTTTCACTCGTCCGGTCTATTTCTAGAATCGGGCTCCTCGGCGGGGCTATCGGCGGCTCCCTCTTGCTCTTGGTGGGCAATGTGGTTGCGCAGCCCGGAACGTGGCGCGCGTACCCGTCCCTCCAGGCAATCCGGGATCTGGATACATCAGCCGATGCTGTTTGGGCGGCCACATCAGGCGGTGTTTTTTCGTACCACATAGCTACTGGGGAAATCAACAAGTATACGCCGGTAGAGGGACTGTTTGGCGTAGACATCAGAGCGCTGGCTTACGATGAGCGCCGAAATGCGGTGTGGATCGGATATGGCGGCGGAGTCCTCGATCGGATAGATATTGAATCCGGATCCGTAGCAACGTTCTTCGACATTGCCCGTGCCGATCAGTTTATAGATCGGACCATCAATCGTCTGCGGATTTTGGGCGACTCCCTTTATGTAGCAACGGCGTTCGGGGTTGTGGTGTTCGACGCCGTTCGCAACGAAGTAAGGGATACGTATTCCCGGTTCGGCGTCCTCGACCCGGCCATCCCGGTCGGCGATGTTTTGATCGCTCCGTTGCCGGAAGGAACAGCCGGATTATGGGTGGCAACCGAAGGCGGGGTGGTTCGTGCGCCGCTCGATAGCCCCAACCTACAGCAAGCGTCGTCATGGTCGGTGGATGATCTTGGACCGACCGAAGTAACCGGGTTGGCATTTTTTGAAGACAAGATCCATGCGTGTTCCGACGATACGTTCGTCCGGCAACCCGATGGAACCTGGAACTCTGTGTTTTTTACGTCGCGCCAGTTCGTTGAGCTTCTTGCCGAGGAAGAGAGGCTTTTTGGAGTAGCTCAGTTCTCGCTGCATCGATTTGAGCCAGGACTTGGGCGTACGCTATATCAGATTCAAGGACACGGGCACCTGACAGCGGCGACTATCGGACAGGACGGTAATGTTTGGGTTGGTGATGCAACCGGTGGACTTGCCCGCTTGCCGACGCTCGGTGCTGAGACAGGTAATGTGGATATTGAACCAGCCCAACTAGTCATCCCATCAGGTCCTCTGCTGAATGTGGTGGGTGGGCTTACCGTCGCTCCTGACGGGGCTCTCTGGGTATCTCACGAACGTCCGAGCGGGTTCGGGTTTACCGGAATAAGCAAGCTAACCGATACGGGCTGGACGCTTTATTCGGGTGACGACCCATCCCTCGATATTGCTGGTCAGGGCTATGAAAGCGCACACGTTACTGCTGATGGCACGTTCTACGCGGCCTCGTTCGGCGATGGCCTGACCGAGATCAGGCCCGACGGAACGGTGACGACATACCGCTCCGACAATTCCACGCTTGGCCCTATATCAAGCAACTCCAGCTTCATTGTCGTCATTGATGCCGTTTCTGATGACGAGGGAAGGCTTTGGGTCACGAACTTTGGGGCTACGTTCCCCCTGCATGTTCGCAGTCCCGATGGAACCTGGACGGCTCTTTCCCATCCATCTGGAGCTCCGACTTCGGTGAACTTCAGCCGCATCATTCTCGATGCCTTTGGGCAGAAATGGATATCGGGCCTGTCTTCCACCACGGCTGGAGGGCGTGGGTTGCTCGTTGTTTCAACCGGCTCCGACCCATTGCTTTCTTCCGATGATCAGGCTATTCACATTGATGCGGTTGGCGTCGCAGGAACGGGTCTCCCTCATGAGAAGGTGAACGCGATGGCGTTCGATAGCGAGGACAGACTGTGGATTGGCACAGACCGCGGCCTTGCTAGCATCTTCTCCGTCGGTTCTGCGTTCGGCGGCGACCCTTCCCTCCTTGAGCCGCAGTGGGCACGGACCGCCGATGGGGCTTCGTTTCTGCTTCGCGATCTGGACATAGCCGATATCGTGATCGACCCGGCCGACCAGAAATGGATTGCATCGTCCACCGGCGCGTGGTTGCTCAATGCTGCCGGCGATGAAGTCCTCCTGCACTTTACGCAGGAGAACTCACCCCTCTTTTCTGATATCGTCGTGGCCGTTGCAATCGATGAGGAGAGTGGGCGTGTCTACTTCGCTACTGATGTGGGCCTGCTTAGTTACGACGGCGAGGCCACCGCAGCCGTTTCCGAGATTCAGGATCTTGATATAGCTCCCAGCCCGTACCGGCCGGACGTACACACGCGCGGCGTGCTGATCTCCGGCCTCGTGGAGCAAACCGACATTCGCATCATTACGTTGGACGGGCAGGTCGTGGCTTCGCTGGAGGGCCGCGGCGGGTCGATACGGTGGGATGGGCGAGATAGCCGCACCGGCGAACTCGTTTCGTCCGGCGTGTACATTGTTGCGGCCATTGCTGCCGACGGACGAGGAACCGCGCACGGGAAGATTGCCGTGATCAGGTAGGGCTCCGCTCTCCAAATTCTTCACCGGTATTCGCGGGATCAGCCTGTTCGCGCTGCCGTAGATTATGCGCCAGTATCCACGGAGGCTGTAGCTCAGTTGGTTAGAGCGCCAGGTTGTGGTCCTGGAGGTCGTGGGTTCGATCCCCACCAGTCTCCCAGCGTCACGATGACGCGAGACATGCCGCGTTCGTCTAGGGGTTTAGGACGCCGCCCTTTCACGGCGGTAACACGGGTTCAAATCCCGTACGCGGTACGCGGAGCCCTGCTTGCTGGTTGGTGAGCAGGGCTTTTTTGCTATAGAGGCCCTACCGAAGCCCCGGCAGTCGCCGAAGAATCTTGAAACCTGTAAGCACTACCCCAGCGAAGGCCTCCACAGCCATGCCCGCAATCGGTGCGATGGGGAGAACGCGCTGCGTGGCCACGGTCTGCGCCTCGGTGTATTTCAGGATGCCGGCCGGCCCGTGGCGCCGCCCGAGGCCGGACTGCTTGAAGCCGCCCATGGGCGCCGCCGTTGAGCCCCACGCGGCCACGTACGTTTCGTTTACGTTCACCGTGCCGCATTCGAGGCGGCGGGCGACGCTTCTGGCCCGCGCGATGTTTGTACTCCAAACGCCTGCACTGAGGCCGTACGCGGTGCTGTTGGCCAGTTCTACGGCCTCGTCGTCGGTAGCGAAAGGATAGACGGAAACGACCGGGCCGAAGGTCTCTTCCGTGTACAGGGTCATCTCCGGCGTTACGCCTGTCAGCACCGTGGGGGCGTAGAAGAATGGGCCGAGGTGGGGAAGGGGATGGCCTCCCACGATGACGTTCGCACCCTTCGACTTCGCGTCTTCGACATGCTCTGTTACCTTGTCGAGCTGCTCGGCCGAGGCGAGCGAGCCCATCTCCACGTCCCAGCCGAAACCGGGAGCGACGTTCATCGCCTCGATCTTGTACTTGAAGCGCTGAACGAAGTCATCGAACAGCGACGCATGCACGTAGATGCGTTCGATGGAGACGCAGAGTTGCCCCGCCGAGGCAAAGCAATCCCGGACAGTGCCCTCCACCGCCTTGTTCAGGTCGGCGTCGTCGAGGACGATGAGCGGGTTCTTGCCGCCCAGTTCCAGCGAGCAACCGATCAGCCGCTCGGAGGCCTGCTGCGCCACGAGCTTGCCCACCTCCGTCGATCCCGTGAAGTGGAAGTAGTCCGCGTTGGCGATGAGCGACGGGCCGAGCGTGGGGCCGTCGCCCGGGATCATGTGGAGAAGGTCGCGTGGGAGCCCGGCGGCGTAAAGCAGTTCCGCTGCCCAAAGTGCTGTGAACGGGGTCTGTTCGGCGGGCTTCACCACCACGGCATTCCCTGCCAGTAGCGCAGGAATGGCATCCGTGATGGCCATGGTCAGCGGGTAGTTCCACGGTGCAATAATTCCCACCACACCGACGGGCTGATGGTTGACTTCCACGCTCGTCAGAAAAGGAACGAACCCGAGCGGGTGCTTTTTGGCGAGGGCAGCAGCGCCGTGGTATGCGTAGTAGCGGCTCACCAGCGCCACATCCCCCACTTCCAGAAAGGCATCGTAGCGGGTTTTGCCACTCTCCAGTTGAATCAGATCGAGGGCTTCCTCGTGGCGCTCCAGCACGAGGTCGTGGTAGCGCTCGAAGATTCGCGCCCGCTCCCGGATGGGACGTGCGGCCCATGCTTTTTGCGCAACCCGCGCCCGGCGGAACGCCTCGTCCACGTCCTCCGGCGCTCCGGTGGGCAGCGAGGCCACGGTTTCTCCCGTAAACGGCGCCTTAACAACAAGGCTTGCCCGTTCCTGCGTCGTTTCGAGGTAGGTGGCGGCTTTGGCCAGTTCTCGGAGCCGCTCAGCTGAGAGGGTTGGTGGGAGAGTAGTCGGGTGCCCGTTGCCGGTGTGCAGGGCGTCGAGAACGGAGGAAGTGGTGGGCATAGTCAGGAGGTGTGTTCCAGTGCTTTTCGGGGAGCGTAAACGCGCACGATTGATCGGAGGGCCAGCAGGAGAACGATGGGGAGGATCGGGGCGGGAAGAGCCTGGGGGAGAACCCGCCAGAACAGGACGATGGCGATTGCAGTGATTCCCGCTGCGCCCAGGTAAGCCCGCATCCAGCGCGGCAGTGCTGGTTTCCGCAGCCACCATGCCGCGAGCAGATGGGTTGGCCATGCCCAGAGCAGATTCATGTTTGGACCCGTCACGGCGTGCTCCGTTCCTAGCCAGAGCATCGCCAGAATCAACCCGGACAATCCCGTGATCGCAAAGAGGAGACTGTCGCCCCGTCTTCCCGTGGCGGTGCTTCGTCGTCCGCGAACAAATCCTCCAATCGTTGTCGCCAATCCTGCCAGAAGGACGAGCCACAGTACGAACTTCGCCCAATCGAAA
>JADFLK010000133.1 GCA_022564455.1 Bacteroidota bacterium | reverse complement strand
GGACGAGGAGCGGTGTTACGGAAATGCGTTGGTTCAACACAACGGGTACGCCGTGGCTCATCTCGCGTAGTACGATGTTCTCAAGCGCAACGAGCTGGCTCCACGGGCCGTTCGTGCGCAGGAACGAGGCCATGCGGGGCATCGCGTAGACCGGAACGCCGCGAGCGCCCATCACCTCGTGGCCGAGGAACATCAACCCCGTGTAGTGGCCGATGTGGGCGTGGGTGAGGAAGACGCCTTCGAGGCCGGGCTTGTCACCGCTCGGTGCGATGCGATTCAGATGGCGGAGCTGCTCCGGGAAGTCCGGCGTGGCCTCGAACAGCCACCGCTCGTCCGAAACGGGATCGATAAGACCAAGGCTCACCACGCGCCGCGTCCGCGTCGAATCGCCATCGGCGAAATCGCTTCCGGCCTGCGGGACGCCTCCGTCTTGAGCAATCCCCAGAACGACGATGTACGGAGATTGGTCGTCCCCTTGCGCTCTCGCGTCCAAATCCATCCCCAAACACACCAGCCCCAAACAACCAAACCCAGCCAGGCCGGAGAGGAGGATGGACCGTGCGCTCACTCTGCGCCTTCCCACGTGAGGATGTCTTCCTCGGATTTTTCGGCGTCTACCCACTTCTCATAATCTGGGAGCGGGTCCTTCTTCTCCGTGATGTTGTTACCGAGCTGCTGCCACTGCTCGGCGAGGTGCGCATTCCATTCCGTGTAGTGAGTCCACTTCTCGGGCAATTCGTCGTCGGCAAAAATAGCCTCAACCGGGCACACCGGCACGCACGCATTGCAGTCGATGCACTCGTCGGGGTGGATGACGAGGAAGTTGGGGCCCTCGTAGAAGCAGTCCACTGGGCAGACTTCTACACAATCCGTGTGCTTGCAGTTGATGCAGGCCTCGGTGACGACGTACGGCATGTTGGCGAATGTATTGCGTGTTCCGTATTTAGAAGGGCCGACATGCCCACCGCACCGCGCAATACGGACTGCACAATACGGACTGCGCAATAGGACTGCGCAATATGAGATAGGCAAACGTTACCGCTTGCGCGGCTCGGGCGGCTAATATACCGTCCACGGATATGTTACCGCAGATCAAACTCACCTCCGATGTTCTCCACGACGGCACGTATTTGTTTCTCAGTTTTGTTGGGGTTGATGGCTCTTTCCGTCGCTGGATGCAGCGCCTCGAACCGCCTTCACGAGGTTGATCTGAACGGGAAGAGCGTCGCTGTGGTTGCCGCTATTCCGCCCCATCCTCGGGTGCAGGGAGGCCATCCCGGCGAGGGAGCAGTGGATCCGTACGACCCGGTAGGTTCAGCTATCCGCGTTGGGACAGCGGCTGCGAAATACCGCGAAGCGCGTGAGGCCCAGGCCCGGCTCGACAGCGTGGTGGCCCGCATCGACATCGCAGACCAAATTGCGCGAAAGGTGCTGCTGGACAGCGCAGCACTTCTTCGATTCGTTCCGGTGAACCACCCCGACGATGCCGACTATATCATCGACCTCCGCATTTTCGACTACAGCCTCGTCGCCGATTCGTACGAAGGTGCGACGTACTTCGTACTGGAGGGAGAGGTCCTTCTGCTCGACCCTGTGCGCGCCGTGGAGTTGTGGCGGCGCAAGATCCGCGAGCGTGAGGTGCTTAGCAGCTCGCTGTTCGGGATGCCGGCAGCGGCGGGGAACGTGATTACGGCGCGGGCACTGTCTCGCCTCTCGGAGGAGGACATGCAGCGCGGCCTCGATAGCCTGGCCGACTACGTGGCGAGCAAGGTGGTGGAGCGCCTCCGCGACGACTACTACGACTCGCGTAGCCGATAGCGAATGTGAAGTTGGGAGTTGCGGGCCTTCATCGTATGTTTAAGGTCCGTTCCACTTCTTAATCACCCTTCCCTATCATGGACTTCAAAAGCGACAAAATCGACGCCCTCAAAGACAAAGTGGGCGACGCGGCGGAAGCCGTTCAAGACCAGGCAAGCGATGCAGTTGACGCGGCCAAAGAGAAAGCCGCCGACGTAGCTGAGGCGGCAGGTGCTGCCGTTAGTCAGACCACAGAAGCGGCCGGCGCCGCGAAAGACAAGGCCGTTGACACCGCCGATGCCGCAGCTGAGATAGCAAGCGACGTGGCCTCGGGCGCGAAAGACGCCGTAGCGGGTACTGCAGGCGCTGCCGCCGAAAAGGCGGGCGACCTCGGAAGTAAAGCGGCTGATTTGGCAACCGACGTCAAGGACAAGGTGGCCGACGCTATTCCAGACAACGTGAAGGAGACTGTCGGGGATATCAAGGACAAGGTGGTTGACGTTGCCGGAGACATCAAAGACAAGGTGGCCGACGCCCTGCCGGACAACGTGAAGGAGACGGCCGGTGAGGTCTTCGACAAGGTCGACGACCTGGCCGAGAAGGCCCTGGACGAAGCCAAAGAGTTGGCCGGTGACGTGAAGGAAGCCGCAGGTGGTTTGTTCGGCAAGATCAAGAAGGCCTTCGGCGGCGGAGACGACTAGCCCCGGATTCGACCTGAGGTGTAGTCGCCCTGGTCTGTGATGCAGGCGGGGGCGACTTGTAATCAGGCATTTCGTACCGGCCGGCGCCGCTATTCCGCTCCATGTGCCACTGTCTCTGTGCAATGCGCGAACTCGACGACGAGAATGATCAAAAGTGCAACTGAGGTGATCCCGAGTACCCAGAGCGGCATCGCGGTTGGGAGTAACAAGAGAGCGATCGCTGTCGCTACAGCAATGGTCACACGTTTCCAGAGCAGCTTCCCACTCGCGATCAGCCATGCCACGGCGGCTGCTCCTATGAAGAGAACAATGCCGGTAGCGAATGCCGCGAGAGGACCGGTGTGGAGCGGATCGGTCGGATGGGCAACCATCTCTTCCACTCCGACGGCAATGGCGATAACGCCCACTACCAGCGGGAAATGGACGAGGCTGTATGCATTTCGAGCAAGGATGGATTGACCGGAGCCCTTCTTGGAGCGCAGCGCACGTTCGAGGCCTTCCTTCAGCCACCCGAAATAGGACCACCAGAGCAGGCAGCTCACAGAGACCGCTCCGAGGGCAACCAGCAAGAGAGGCGTTGTCAATTCCTGATGCGAGGCGGCAACACCCGCTGCTACCAACGATTCGCCAAGCGCGATAATCACGAACAGCCCGTGCCGCTCCGCAAAATGGCCAGGATGCAGATCCCATCCACCCCGGCTGCCCGAAGTTCCGGATGCCCACATGTCAAGTAGCACGACGCCGAGCCAGATCCAAACGCGTAGTTCTGGGACCATGAAACCGCCAAGGATGGCCAGGGCAAGTCCTCCCAGAGAACGCAGGGTAAATAGTCGAACGGCGGCGGACAGTTCGGGTTGTTCAATTGAAATCTTGTAAAAGAGGCCAAGTCCAATCAATCGCACCGCGACATACGTTCCGGCAAACAGGAGCCCTCCATCTCCGAACGCGTCGCCAACGCTTACAGCCATGATGAAGGCAACGCCCGCGGCTACGAGTGTCCACAGCCGGACCATTACGTGGTCGGTGTTGGCCGGGTTGAGCGCCCACGTGAACTGCGTCCATCCCCACCAGATCATCCAAAAGATGAGCAGAGCCTTGCCAATGCCCGCAAACGTCAGGTCGTTGAGAACCAGGCTGGTTACTTGCGTAATCGCGAACACGAACACGAGGTCGAAGAACAGCTCGACGAACGCGGCTCCCTGCTCTTCTTCGGTGTACAAGGAGCGACTAGCAGCAGCGGCCATGGCATATATGGTGGGTGAAGCAGAAACTAGGGCCTGATCACAGTAAATCGTGAAGGACTGTTTCGGGCCATTCTGGTCCGCTTCAGCGTTGCACTCGTCATCCGGGACTATTGCCCCGGCCTCCTCGTGCGCCTTGAATCGGCCTCCCCGCAGTACTGCGGGGTCCTCGAACCGATCTCACCACGCCTACTGTGAACAGGCCCTGGCGCACAAAAGAAGGCCCCAACGCCGTCGTGTCCGTCGGGGTTTTCCAGAGAAGAATCTCGTGGATTCAGGGAGCCGGGTACTTCTGCCTCATGTATTCGATGGAATGGTGGACGAGTTCACGCAGCACGTCAAGATCAATGTCCTCGAGTTGGTTAATGTAGAGGCAGGATTTGCCGGTTCTGTGTTTCCCGAGCTTGTTCATGAGGTAGTCGTACCGCTTGAAGCCCGCCATGATGTAGAGGGTGAGGCTTTTGCTTCGTGGAGAGAACCCAGTCAGCGGAGCGTCGCCCTCCCGGCCGCTCTCGTACACGTAGTGATAGCTACCGAACCCTACGATGCTCGTGCCCCACATTCTTGGCTCTTCGCCGGAAACGTCCTTCATAAGTTCGAGGGTGGCGTAGCAATCTGCACGACGGCGATCGTCGGCTACGGCGTTCAGAAATTCAGCTACACTGAGTTCGTTGGCTATGGTTTTGTTCTTGGCCATAGGGTTGTGATGGTGAGGTTGCCTCGGAGGATGCTACAGGCGCTCCATCTCGCGAACAGTCCGATCATTTTCGATGTTGCCCGTGTTGAGCGTGGAAGCCGGTTCAAAGAGAAGCACATGGGCTTCCTCTTCTGCGACCGGTAGATGCTCCACGCCACGCGGCACCACGAAGAACTCGCCTTCGTGGAGGACGACATCTTCCTCGTCTCGAAGTTTGATCGTCAAGCTGCCCTTCACGACGAGGAATAGTTCGTCTTCGCGTTCGTGGCTATGCCAGATGAACTCGCCTCTCAGCTTCGCGAGCTTCACGTGTTGCCCGTTTAACTCGGCCACGATCTTCGGCGACCAGTAGTCGTCGAACCGGGCGAAGCTCTCGGTGAGGTTGACTTTGGGCATCATAATATCCGTGCAGGCTGCGGGTAAAGTTGCTTCTCCTTGCTGGTCAAGAACGATATACGCTTCCTCGTGGGCCAACCTTCACGACTTCAATGATGAGTTGGACACCTTCTATAGTGTAGATAATCCGGTAGCGACCTTGCCGGATTCGATAGGCCTCGCGGCCGGAGAGCTTCACACTGCCTGGCGGACGAGGATCATCTGCCAACGCTGCGATTCGTTTGATCACCCGTTGCCGGTCGCGTTTGGTTGAAATCGCCTTGATCTCTTTCCGTGCGCTACGTTTGACCTTGATGGTATACTGGTGTGTGCTCAAATGAAGCCTTCGGCCTTGAGATCCCGAACGAAGCTCTCGAACGACGCGGTCGGCTCGCTGATGCGGCTATCCAGGGTGGCAAGGTCTTCGGCGTCTTCAGCCAGCAACGCTCGAACGGCTTCGTCCACGACATCTGAGACAGACTGATCTGTGTCAACGGCCTTGAGGCGAAGCGCCTTGTGAAGTACCGGGTCGAAGTAGATAGTCGCGCGTTTTGACTTGGTGCCAGGCATGGTTGAGTCGAATTGTTCTGACGTTACAACGTCAAGACGTTTTGTTGGTTTCAATTCCGGGCGTACTGCCTCTGCATCGGGCGAACTACTTGCCGACGACGGTGTTGGGCATGTGGCCGACGTTTCGGTAGGTAGTTGTGCCGTACCAGAAGGGGAGCGCGTGCGTTTGTCCAAACAGATGTTTTTCTCGGGTGCAAACGAACCTGGGCGGAACCAATAGCTGCATTTGATATTTCACCGTTATGCATCAGACGCTCCTCCGCCGGCTGGTTTTCTTCATCGCCTTCCTCCTCGTTCCTCTCGTGAGCGCACAGGACACGCACGAGATCACGATTGCGCGCGTGCAGTACGGCGGCGGAGGCGACTGGTACAGCGGTAACCCGCTCCCGAACCTCATCGCCTTTGCCCGTGCCAACACGCTGCTCGACATCGCTCCCCAGCCTGCCACGGCCGAACTCGACAACGACAACCTCTTCCGGTATCCGTTTCTTTATCTGAACGGGCACGGGAATGTTTTCTTTACGGAACGGGAAGCTGATCGGCTGCGGAGGTACCTCGAAGGCGGCGGATTCCTCTACATAAACGACGATTACGGCCTCGACGAGGCCATTCGCCGTGAGATGGAGAAGGTGTTTCCGGATCAGGAGTTCGTGGAGTTGCCGTTGTCGCACGAGCTCTACAGCATCCACTTCGATTTCCCGCGAGGCCTCCCGAAAATCCACGAGCACGATAACGAGCCTGCACGTGGTTTCGGGCTGTTCTACGAAGGGCGCCTTTGTGTCTTCTACGCTTACGAAAGCGATCTGGCCGATGGCTGGGAAGAGGCCGATGTCCACAACGACCCGGAGGGAATCCGAGAGGCCGCGTTGCGTATGGGCGTCAATCTGCTTGTTTACGCGATGCTATCCGGCCGCAGCGGTTCGTAGAAATCTGTCGGATTTGGGACGATTCTACTACGGCGGTGGTTAGTCAGCAGGTTCCTGGCCCCGACAACCTCCCGAAGCGGCTTCAATTTAAAGAGTGCGGGCCTTTG
>JADFLK010000132.1 GCA_022564455.1 Bacteroidota bacterium | reverse complement strand
CATTCCACAACTCGGCGAACCCGAAAGTGACGCCCGCGTAGGGTTGAATTGGGCTGTTCTCGGCGAGGCCCACAAATATGGTGTACACGGATATCTGGGGAAGTGTCCGTATGGAAGCACGCAGGTCGAGGGTTGGTTCAACCGCTGCAAAGCCGCGAAGGAAGTTTGTTCCGAGGCCAAGCTCGAACTCCGAACTTGAACCGGCAACTTGCGGCAGGCTAAGGAGAACCTCGGTACCGAGACCAATCACCCCAAAATCTGCAATCGTGCCTTCGACAGCCGTGTTGTCCGAAAGAGCGCCCACCTGCGTGTAGAACACAATGGAGTTTACCTGCTCAAATAGCCCTCGAAAACGCCGGGGAGCTGGGCGCGCACCGACATCGGTGCGAGGAGGATAACGAGGGTGAAGAGACGGATCGGTGGACGCATGGCAATAGAACAGGGTTAGTCGACGCCCGGAAGGCACGCGGAATTCCGCTTCGGTTTCGGAGGATTCATCCATGGTATCGGTCACGGAACCTTGACGCATTAAGGGGATGTTGGAATCGTACATGGTCGTACGGCGTCTTTCAATCGCGTTTCTCCGAGTACCTTCCTTGCCTTCTTTTGAGCTCAAGAGTATGCCCCAAACGACCGCCGCTAAAGATGTCGCTAAGGACGTTGAAGTGGACGCCATCCCAAACTCGGCGGGCGTCGCGTCCGTCCTTCCGTTTCTCTACATCGCATGGGCCGATGGCCTGCTGACACCGACACAGATCGAGAAGGTCAGCGCGCGGATCAGGGAGCAGGATTGGTTGACCGCCGAAGAGCGCGAGCAGCTATGTGGCTGGCTCGATCCGCAGAACCCGCCTGATGCGACCACCTATTACCGTTGGGTTCGGAGGATCAAGGAGTCGGCGCAAGCGATCCCGAATGCCGCGCAGAAGACGCTGGCTGAGCTTGGAGTAGAAATATCCGGTCTGGCCAATGTGGGGAGATTAACGGAGGAGGCAAAGCGTGCGCTAGCCGAGATGGAAGAGGCATTGGGCATTGTAGGGCGCGAAGCCGTGCGTGATCTCGTCGTGGAACGGCCACTCCCTGTCGGCGAAGAAGAAGCCGCTCAGGTTGATGTTGGGGGCCTGAGGGCGGCGCTTGATGGACACCTGGCACCACTCCGAAATCGCATCCGAACCTTACTCTGTGACCCCGCTTTCGCCCATCCAGACACTGAAACACCAAAAGAGGAGATGCGGGAAATCGTTCTCGGCTGGACGCAACTCCTCGCCGATCAGGGCATCGGCGCACTGGCCTTCCCGGAATACGCGGGTGGGGAGGGCGACATCGAGCAGTTCATTACTGCATTCGAGATGATCGCCTTTCACGACCTCAGTTTGGCGATCAAGTTCGGCGTTCAGTTTGGGTTGTTCGGAGGGTCGATCCGGGCATTAGGATCGGAGGAGCAAAAACGGAAGTATCTGGCGGACGCCGGCTCACTCGCCCTGCCCGGATGCTTTGCGATGACCGAGCGCGGGCATGGCTCCAACGTCCGCGATCTGCAAACGACCGCGACGTACGACGTGGCCACTCAGGAGTTCGTTATCAACACGCCGACGGATCACGACCACAAAGAGTGGATCGGCAATGCGGCGAAACACGCCCGCATGGCGACGGTCTTTGCGCAGCTCGTCATCGGCGAACAGGGCTACGGTGTGCATGCGTTTCTCGTTCCGATTCGCGATGAGGAGAGTAATACCATGCCCCGCATTCGTATCTCTGATAGCGGCCACAAGCTGGGCCTCAACGGCGTGGACAACGGCCGTATCTGGTTCAACAACGTCCGGATTCCCCGTGAGAACCTGCTGGCCCGGTTTGCGCAGGTTGCCGAGGACGGTACGTACTCCAGCCCGATTCCGTCGTCGTCGCGGCGGTTTTTCACGATGCTCGGCACGCTCGTCGGCGGGCGGATTGCCGTGGCCTCGGCCGGCCTCAGCGCGGCGAAGAGCGGCCTCACCATCGCAGTGAGGTATGGCGCGAAGCGCCGGCAGTTTGGTCCGAAGGACCGGGCCGAGATGCCCGTACTCGACTACCTCTCGCATCAGCGGCGACTCCTTCCACACGTGGCTACTTGCTACGCCCTCAACTTTGCACTGCACAATCTGGCGCAGCGGTATGGTGAGACACCGGAAGGCGCTGATGTGCGAGAAATCGAAGCGCAGGCCGCCGCGTTGAAGGCCATGAGCACGACCCACGCCACGCTCTCCATTCAGGAGGCTCGCGAGGCCTGCGGCGGCGAAGGCTACCGGGCGGAGAACCGATTCGCACTCCTCAAGGCCGATTCCGACATCTTTACGACGTTCGAGGGCGACAACACCGTGCTTCTCCTGCAAGCTGCCAAGAGCCTGCTGTCGGGCTATCAGCAGGAGTTCTCCCATCTCGATTTCTTCGGGCTGCTCGGCAAGCTTGCCGAGCGCGTCGAAGTGAGGATCGGCGAAGTGAACCCCATCAAACGACACCAGAATGACACCCGGCACCTGCGCGATCCCGGCGTCCACGCCGACCTGTTTCAAGACCGCGAGCGAGATTTGCTAATCTCGGCCGCTCGCCGTCTCAAAGGCCGCATAGACAGCGGCATGGATTCGTTCGAGGCCTTCATCGAGGTGCAGGATCACCTTCTCACGCTAGCCAGAGCATATGCTCAACGGCTCACGCTTGAGTCATTCCAGGCAGCCGTAGAAGCGGCAGGCGAGGGCGAGTTGAAGGAGCTACTCGGCAAGGTCTGCGCGCTGTTCGCCCTGTGGCATATCGAGCAGGACCGGGGCTGGTTCCTCGAACAGCACTACATCGACGCGACCAAGGCCAAGGCCATCCGAACGGAGGTCAACACATTGCTTAGGGAGCTTCGACCGTATGCGGTTACACTCGTGGCAGGGTTTGGGATTCCGGATCAGCTATTGTCTGCGCCAATAGGGGTTGCAGGTTGAAGGTTACAGTTTCAAAGGTTGCTGCCAGGAAGCCCAATCTCCAAAATGCAACTTTCTAACTTTCAGCCTTCTAACCAAGAACCACATCCGCCACCACCGGCAAATGATCCGAACCCTTGCGCGCAGCGGGCGACGTGTGGACGTGGAGGTTCTCGAGCTTAGCGCCACGTGCATAGGCACGGTCCAGCGCCATAATGGGGCGGACGGAGGGATAGCTCGCCGGCCAGTTTGTGTTGTGATGGCGGATCAGGAACTCGCTGTCGAGGTGCCTGGCGGCTGCACTTTTTCTGCGCCACGCATTCATGTCGCCGAGCAGAATGACTGGTCCACGAGCAATCTGTGGGTGCGAGAGCAGCGATTCAACCTGCCGCTTCCTGGTCCTGTCTACAATGGCCAGATGCGTTGCCGCAATCGTCAACGGCGCCCGGTCGCTTTGAAACTGCACGGCCAGCGCCGACCTCTGTTCGAGCCTCCCAAACGACAGGTCGATGGCAAAGGCGGCGGCAAAGGGCCATCGCGCCAGTACGGCATTGCCAAGTTCGCCTCGGCGGTGCACGCGCGTGCAGACGAACGCCATCATGTAGCCGAGGCGATCGGCAAGTTCGATGAGAGGGTCAGGGCCGTCGAAAGGCCGCAGAACCTCCTGCAGGGCGATCACGTCGGCATCTAGTTCGTGCAGAACGGCTTCTGCTTTTGCCGGCATGAACGATCGGCCTCCGATCCGCCCACCCCATTTGTGCACATTGTAGGTGGCAATCCTGAACCGGTCTGGCGGGGTAGTTTCTCCCGACGGAGGGGCGGCATTGTGCAACTCGGCGAGGTAGGGCACCTTCGCTGAACGCTCCTGCCGCACATCTGCGTGGCGGCCGGCTGTCAGACGACGAGCCAGCTTGCGCGCATCAGATTGTCGGGGCTGGGGCATGAAAACGATGGGAAGGACGAACCACTCGCCGGGGCCGAAGTTTATGGCGCTTCACCATCAATACCAACCGTCACCCCATGGATCGACTTCAGTGCAAGGCCTGCGGCTCGTACAGTATGCTCCCGATGGAGCTGGTGTCCGACGAAACCGAAGAGATGGGCATTCTCGACGAAGAGGAGAGCCGCTTTTTCACCTGCAACGTTTGCGGAGACAACTGGCTTTCCGTCCGCAACGTGGACGCGGGCGACTGCAAGGTTACGTTCATCCATCAAATGGGCCTTCAGCCACTTCTCAAGCGTGTCGCGCACATGGCCACGCCGGTCATCATGAGCGCGGACACGGTGGAGCACTGGGATTATTTCTTCGGCGATACCGAAGTGGACGAGGATAAATGGCGCGACCACCTTGTTTCGCGCCGTCGAATCCTCAAGTCGATCTGCAGTAACTGACGGTTTGCAGGTTGGAAGATTTCTGCAATCGAATTCAACCTTTCAACCTGAAACCCTTTTCAGCTTCCAGTTCCGGTTGAACTGAAACGGATAGTTCGAGCCACATCAAGGAGCGCAGGGAGCTGCTCTTCAAAGACATCCGCCGGAGCGCTGAAGTGGATGGCGTAGAAGGCCGGGCCATGTTGGGTAAAGTAGATGGCGCCGAGGCGGCCGTTTCCTTCTGTACGATACCCCGTGGCCTGTACAAAAACCATTTCGTCAGGTGTTATGGCCGCGATAGGGCGCGCTCCTGCATAGCCGAACCGGAGCGTTCCGCGCCACCACTGGTTGCGATCCAACCGGTTCAGGCCCGTAACGCGGTAGACGATCAGGCGCGCGCCGTTGAGGCTGCTCTCAGCGTTCGTGTTGTCGAACGTGTACGACGCTTGTCCAGGAGCACGGCTTTCGTTGCGCTCAACGGCTCCGGTCCAATCGTCGGGCAGCGTCAGCGTCAGGCCGGCAATGGCAACCTCCTGCTGAGCAAACGCCGGAGTTGAAATCACGGCGAGAAGTAGGGGAAGGGCAAGCAAACGCATGGTTGCGGGTACAAGATTGGCCTACTTGGTATCGTCCGATAGGCCGGCGTGCTAAATCTCAACGCACATAAACCGGTAGTGATTGCTTCCGGCCGCGATATTTTCCACCCGGATTTTCCTACCTCAACATGTTTTTGGTGGGCCAAAACGTTGTGAGCCTGAGTTCTCAGGCAAACGACTTTAGATCCGTTTCGTCGGCGAGCCGCTTCATCAACTGAATCTGCCCGGCGTGGTAAAGGTCGTGGGCGGCCACGCCCGCAATGAGTTGGGCGAATGTGTGCGTACTGCCTGAGGGTACCGTATCCAGTTTAGAGGCGGGAAGTTTTTCCATGGCGTTTCGCAACGACCGATGGGTTTCAGTGAGGAGTTTCAGGTCGGCTTTCCAGGTGGCTTCGCCATCAGGCCGTGTAAACCAGTTCGAACCCTTCAGCGGAAAGGCGCCTCGTTTCTCGTCCAGAATCCGGCGGCGAACCGTGTATTTCCAGTACGCGCAGTGGACCATCAACTCCCAGATGGTATGCCGCTCCGGTGCAGGCCGCCACGACGCAAGTTGTTCGTCCACCCCACGCAGGGCGCCTTTCAGCGTGGGGCCATGCCACGCCTTCTTGTCGAAGGCGGTATCGAGTTGGTGGAGGAGGAGGGCGTGGGTAGTCATTTGTCTATTCAAGGTTTTCCAGATCCCCGAGATCCTGATGGCGGCCTACTGCCTTCTTGTTCTTTCTCAGGCACTCAAGGCCAATGATTGCCAGCGTGAGCCCGTTGTGCTGAAACCTCTCTCTCGCCGGATAGCACTCCTTGAAGGACACACCGGACAGCCCGGTTAGTAGGTCAATGCGCTGGGGTGGGAAGCCAAGCTGAATGACGTTGTCCGGTTCCGAAAAGTCATTTTCAGCAAGCCCGAGGGAACTGAATCCGAAGTCATCCAGCACCTGAATGAGGAGGCGGGCGTTCTCTGGAGTGCACTCAACCCAGACATCGAGGTCGTCGGTATACCGAGGGTGGCCGTGCGCCGCTACGGCATGCCCGCCGACGATCAGATACCGAACCTCATGTTCGTTTAACAACCCGACAAACTCTCTGAAATTCTGGTTCAGCACCATAGCGCCACTGATGATACTCTCTGCGGATGGTTTCCAAAGTACGCAGCCGCTCCGCCATCGGCCTCGATTGCCAGTAGGCGAAGTCGGTGGGTTCCTCGCCGAGTTTGAACTTGCGGACGACGGCTTTATCGAGGTGCGGTTTCATGACGAAAGAAATGCAACCGTTAGAACGTACACTCTAAAACGAAGGCGATGATCAGTCGTTCCTCCCACAACCGCTGCGGCCCCAGTTATCGGAGGCGGTCATCAGGACCTTCTTGACATGCACCAAAAAATAGGCGGCCCGCCACTGCGAACCTCCCGTAGTCAAGCTTGTGCCTGCGTCTCCTTACAAAATCCGGGCGGTCCCGGATGGGAACGCAGAGGCATTGTTTGGAAGGGAGTAAACCGTTCCCGAGGCGGCTCCGCCTGGAATATCGCCAACTAGCGGCTTAAGCGTGAACGGCCCCGGATTGTCGTCCGGGAAAGGTTCTATCGAGATCACAGCCATGCTGCCCGAGAGGTCGGTCGGGAAGGTTTGGCCGGCAGGTGCATTCACCAGG
>JADFLK010000131.1 GCA_022564455.1 Bacteroidota bacterium | reverse complement strand
AAGCGGTTGCGCCAACCCATCGTCCAACCGACGGACATCCCCTTCGATGTGGACGGCCGCCGCCTCGTGCTGGTAGACGATGTGGTATACACGGGCCGAACGACGCGCGCCGCGCTCGACGCCATCATGGACCTCGGCCGGCCGGCGTCCGTGCGCCTCCTTGCCTTCATCGACCGGGGCCTCCGCGAGCTTCCCGTAGCCCCGGACTTCATCGGCCGGACGGTGCCGACGATTGCGGGGGAAGAAGTGCGCGTGCGCCTCACGGAAATCGACGACGAAGACGGTGTGTGGCTCGTGGAACCGCAACCGAAGGACGAGGGCAGCGCATGACGGAGAAGGCAGCCATCGAACAACTCACGCACCGCCACCTGCTGGGTCTCGCCGACTACGACGCCGAGGAGATCCGGTTGATACTCAGGACGGCTCGGGAGATGCGGACGGTGCTGGACCGGCCCATCAAGCGCGTGCCGAGCCTCCGGGGCGTGACGGTGGTGAACCTGTTCTTCGAGGCCAGCACCCGGACGCGAATCTCCTTTGAACTCGCCGAAAAGCGGTTATCGGCTGACGTTGTCAATTTCTCGGCATCGGGGTCTTCCGTTTCCAAGGGGGAGACGCTGAAGGACACGGCGCAGAACATTGAGGCAATGAAGACCGATGTGGTAGTAATCCGCCATCAGAGCCCAGGCGCACCACATTTCCTCACCCGCTGGATTGACGGTGTGGTCATCAACGCGGGCGACGGCGCTCACGAGCACCCCACGCAGGCGCTGCTGGATATGCTCACAATCGCCGAAATCGAATTGCCAAGCCATCCAGGTCTAGCAGAGTTTAACTTCGCAGGATTAAACGTCTCCATCCTCGGCGACATCACGCACAGCCGCGTGGCTCGCTCCAACATCTACGGGCTGAAAGCACTCGGCGCGGAAGTCACGCTCTGCGGCCCGCGCACCATGATGCCCGTGGAGGTCGAGCAACTCGGCGTCCGCGTCACCGACCGGCTCGACGAAGCCCTCGAAGGCTGCGACGTGGCGATGGCGCTACGCATCCAACTCGAAAGGCAGAGCACGGGTCTCTTCCCGAGCCTCCGCGAATACCACAATCGCTTCGGCATCCGCCTCGAACACCTCGAACGCCACCCGGACCTGCGGATTATGCATCCGGGGCCTGTAAACCGAGGCGTAGAGCTTGCCAGTGAGGTTGTCGACCACGAGCGCGCCATTATCCTCGATCAGGTCACCAACGGCGTGGCCGTGCGCATGGCTGTGTTGTATCTCCTCTCGGGAGGGTGAGAAAAGGGAGAAGTGAGAAGGGGAGATAGACAGATAGTGAGATAGCCAAATAGGGGTCATTCCATTGGAAATACGATAGAGGTCTGTGGATAGCTTCGGGCTGAAAACGCTAACCGCGTATGGTTCTCCAAAAACTCCTACCTGCCTATCTGGCTACCTCCCCATCTGCCCCATCCGATATCCCAAATCCTAAATCAGCAATCCCATAACCATAGGCTGGCGCGAGTGGCTGGCATTGCCTGAATTGGGCTTGCTCGCCATCGAGGCCAAGGTCGATACAGGCGCAGCGACCTCGGCACTGCACGCCCGAGACATCGAATCCTTCGAGCGCGACGGGCAGGCCTTCGTCCGCTTCCGCACCCAGCCCATTTCAGACGTGGATGTTGTTTGCGAGGCGCCTGTTGTCGATCAGCG
Organism: Bacteroidota bacterium; assembly: GCA_022564455.1. The sequence goes on along the minus strand of JADFLK010000131.1, from coordinate 4,851 downwards.
AGAGGTCACCGACTCAAGTGGGCACGCCGAGCTACGCTTTGTCATCTCGGCGATGCTTCGGTTGGGCGTCCGTGTGGATGCACCCTCGTGGCCCATCGAACTGACCCTTGCCGACCGAACGACGATGCAACTGCCCATGCTCCTCGGGCGCGAAGCGATGGCGGGGCGGCTTTTAGTGGACCCGGCAATCCTGTATCACCTAGGTTCTTTAGTCCGGCCTAAGGATTTTTATCCATAGAACCCGAAGCCGGGTTCGTTCACGAGACCACTTCTGTGCGCTTTTCAATTTGTCGTTCGGTTCCGGCCAGCAGGCGCTTGACGTTCGCTCGATGGGTATACAGGATGAACAACGGAACGACCAGCGTGAACCCGAAGATGGGGCCGGGGATGTCCCACCCGAACGGACCACGCTGGATCAGCAGACTGAACGGCAGCGACAGCGTGGAGAGGATGGAGCCCAACGATACGAAGCGCGTGGTGTAGACGAGCACTGCAAAGATTACGATGGCGACACCAATGGCTACGGGGATGAGGCCGAGGAGCATCCCCAGACCCGTGGCGACGCCCTTGCCCCCGCGAAATGTGCCGTAGAAGTACCGCCCGATGAGCGTATACACGTGGCCAAGTATAGCCGCTGAGCCCGCGAAAACCCTGATCCACGCATCCGAATCGGGGCCGAGCCACAGAGGCAATCCGTCGCCAAAGCGAAGTTGGCTTGCCACAACTGTGGCCAGAAGCCCTTTCAGTACATCTCCAACAAAGACGAGTGTACCGGCTCCTTTGCCGAGCGCACGGAAAACATTGGCGGTGCCGGCGTTGCCGCTGCCCATCTTGTGCAGATCAATCCCTCGAACCCGTCCGGCAATAACGCTGTTTGGGATGGAACCCAACAGGTAGCTGACGACCAGAATGGTGAAGAGGGTGGGCAACAGGCGGGAAGAAAGAGAGCCGGAAAGTACGGCTTTCAGTCAATTGGAGCCTCTATTTAGGGATGGGCAAGAAGCCGTTAAGACGGAACCCCAGGGTAAGCCTGGTGTTGGGAGTCGCTGTCAATCGAGCATGTTTCAGGCATTACTTTTGTCGACGTGCTCTATTTTGTGGCGTGATATGAAGAGAGTGCCACGTTTTCGAGTCCTTTGCCGATTGCTATGAATCGAGCCATTCTATTTCTACCGGGTGCGTTGGCACTGCTTCTTGCCGCGCCGGCCAATGCCCAGAGTGACGATGCCGGCCGGCAGGTTGAGCGCATTGAGCGTATTGCGCCGGGCGGCCAACGCGCTGCTGATCGCGTACTCAGTCGCGGTGTTGCCAGCAGGTACGCCCGCTCCCTACACGGCAATCTGACGGCGAATGGTGAACGCTACAATCATTACGCCGTATCGGCCGCGCACAAAACGCTTCCGTTCGGGACGCTCGTTCGTGTGTCCAACAGGCGCAACGGACGAACCATCATTGTTCGGATTAATGATCGCGGGCCATATATTCGCGGCCGGCAACTCGATATGTCGGGTGAGGCTGCGCGACAACTAGGCTTCAGTGGTTTGGCCCGTATTGATTACGAGATTGTCGACCCGGCTACGCTGCCGAGCCGTCAGCCGCCTCCGCCGCGAAAGGAGCGGCACGTGTGAACGGCGCACAGACTGGATGCCCTATTTGAGCAAGGTGATGCGTTGGGAATCCACACGGCCCTCCGATTCCAACCGCACGAGGTAGAGACCGCTCGGCAGGTGCTCGGCATCGAAGATGGCCTCGTGCCGGCCTGCTGCATAGGTTCCTTCCGCAACCAGAGCGACCTCACGGCCCAGGGCATCCAAAATCGCAAGGCGGATCTCGGCGTCTGTTTCGAGAGTGAAGCGAAGCGTCGTGCTCGGATTGAAGGGATTGGGGTAGGCAGCTTCCAGCGCAAATCCGGACGGCAACTCGCTCCCTGTTGGCTCATCGGCGGTCGGCAAGACATCAATGAGAAAGACGTAAAGTCCCGTACCAATGTCAGAGAGGATGACCTTGCCCGATTCAAAATGTGGAAAGGCCGTCCATGCCCCTCCAGTCACGTAGTATGCGATCTCGACGGGGTTCACCGGGTCGCGCACATCCCATACACGCATGCCCTCACTGTAATGGGCGATGTAGATGATGTCGTCCTTCACGTAGCAGTTGTGGACGGTCGCGTTTGTATTGACAATCAACTCCGAGACTAACGCAGCGTTCAGAGGATCGCGGACGTCAAACGTGCGCGTCCACTGGCCAGAACCGATCTCATCACCTACAAAAATGTGGCTTCCATCGTCGGTCGAACAGACGTTGTGGGCGCCGCTTCCAGGGTAATTGAAGTTGGCGATCAGCGACGGTTGCGACCGGTCTGAGATATCCAGAATGTCAATACCCTGGCCAAAGATGGCCGCTGCGTACAGCGTGTCCCCGCGGACCAGAATATCGTGGTAGTAGTAGGGGTCGTGCGTGCCTACTAATTGCGGCGAGGTAGGGTCGGGTAACAGCGAGTAGATTGCCAAACCCTGCGGGTTGCCGCCCATCATGTAGAGGTAGTCGCCGAAGATGGCGATGTTGTGGGCATCCTGCGGTAGCGTGCCTACCTGGGTAGGGCTGGTCGGGTCGGCGAGGTCAAAGATTCGAAGATTGGTTCCACTTCCGCCATGCACCACGTAACCATAGTGGTCGTATGCCTTCACGTCGAAGCAGTCGCCGCTCGTGGTGAAGCGGCCGACTTCAACAGGTTGGTTGTTCGTGATGTCGATAATGCTCACACCGACATTATTCATGCACAAGAGAGCGTACTCCGTACCACCGGAGCTCGTGTAGCCCCAGATGTCGGCATAGGAACTGGTGCTCGGATCGAGTTGTCCAAGCAGGGTAAGCCCTTCGCTGGATTGAGCTGAAGCCCCAAAGGACGTGGCAAGAAAGGCGGTGGCAAGAACGAGACGTGCAAGCATGGTATGTGAGGGTGGAGGATGTCACAGTTGCAAGGAAGGTAGGAAAAGGGCGTGATGCAACAAGAAAAAGAGTAAAAGTACGCCCCTTTAGCTATCAGACCAGGATCACTTTCAGCGAGATGTCGAGCGCTTCTACAGAGTGCGTGAGCGCCCCGCTCGAGATGAAGTCCACGCCGGTCGCGGCGATGGCCGGAACGGTGTCCAGCGTCACGTTGCCGGAAGCCTCCGTCTCGAACCGGCCGCCGATGCGGCGGACGGCCTCAGCCAGCAAAGACGTGTCGAGTCCATCTTCTGTCTTGCGGGCCATGTTGTCCAGCATGATGCGGTCCACGCCGCCCACCCGAAGCACCTCGTCCACTTCGTCGAGGGTCCGTGTTTCGATCTCGATGGCAAGATTGAGTTTGTTGTCTCGCAGGTACGTTTGCGCAGCGCGAACTGCCGCCTCGATTCCGCCCGCCGATGCGATGTGGTTGTCCTTAATCAGGACCATGTCGTACAGGCCCGCTCGGTGGTTGGAGGCCCCTCCGAGCAGCACAGCCCACTTGTCGAGAAGCCGGAGGCCGGGCGCTGTTTTTCGCGTATCGAGAATGGTAGCGGGGTGCGCGGCCTCTGCCATCCGATGCGAAGCCGTAGCGATGCCGCTCATGCGCTGCATCAGGTTGAGGGCGAGGCGCTCCGCGGTGAGGATGGATCGTGCGGCACCCACAACCTCCCCGAAAACTGTACCAGCAGTTACTATGTCCCCATCGGAGATTGTCCAGGAGGCAACCAGATCTGTGTCAACGGCCTTGAAAACGCGCTCAACTACAGCTAGACCTGCAAGAGTCCCATCAGCTTTCGCAAGAAACTCGGCCCTGGCCTGTTGGCCGGCGGCGATGGTGGCTAACGTGGTTACGTCCCCGTGGCCCACATCCTCTGCGAGCGCCCGAGTAATCAGGGCGCCGAGGTCGTCAGCTATGGAATCGGGGATGGGCAGCATGGTTTGGGATCTGTGAGGAATCCGATTTCGGATTATTGATTTCGGATTTCGGATTTCGGGCTTGGGAAGTGGGATTTCGTGCTTGGTGCTTCGTGCTTGGAATTTGGAGCTTTGATATCCCCTTCTCCCTTCTCCCTTTCCAGGGGCGTACCCGAGTAGCCTGCAGCACTCACGCTTTAGCCTCCCCTGTCTGCGACAACTCGGCGGGAAACTCGCTGGAGAAGGCGTCACGGATGGCTTTTGGCGCTGGAATCGGGCGGCCGCGCTCGGTATCCACAAAACAGAGGACGACCGTTCCGGTAGCGAGCACCGTATCTTCGTTTTCCCGCCGAACCGTGTAGGAGATGGTGACGCGGACGCGCGGGATTTCCTCGAAGACCGTCTCGATCTCCAGCATGTCGTCGTAACGGGCGGGTGCCAGGTACCGCACCGAGGCCTCCACGACGGGCATGATGATGCCGCTGTCCTCGAGTTGCTTGTACGGCAGGCCGATATCGCGCAGGGCTTCGGTGCGCGCCTCGAAGAACGCCTCGAAATCGTCGTTGCGCAAGTGCTCTGGCTCTATCAGATGCGTGCGAAGGATTTCGTCGAGCAAGTCAGCGGTTAGTCCGTGCCGCTCTTCGATGCGTTTCAGATATACAGAGGGCGCATCGCCACCTACCAAGATGTTGGTGAGCTTCGAGAGGGGCGTTTTGTTCACAATCGAGTTGAAGACTCCGGGCGGGATGCCCTGCTGAATGCACCAGGCCTTTGGAAACACGTGATCGATGTCTGTCTGCTCGTTGAAGTAGGTCATGATGTCGACGGGCTTCCCGCTGATGAAATCTCTGCAACCTTTGCCCATCAACAGAGCGTGTAGCGCCTTGTACGCGGCCGAAAGCCGGGTCCGAAGTGTGAACAGCCGGTCACGCTGAAAGAGAGCCT
>JADFLK010000130.1 GCA_022564455.1 Bacteroidota bacterium | reverse complement strand
CGTTTGCACAAGCGCTCGATACTGAAAGAGCGAAGTCGTGTACTACGACGACGGCAAACACGGGCCGAGGCTATCCTGTGGAAGAACCTGCGGCGGCGTCACTTGGAGGATAAGAAGTTCCGCCGTCAGCACAGCATCGGGCCGTACATCGTGGATTTCTATTGCGCCAAAAAAAGCTGGTCGTCGAAGTTGATGGGTCTGTTCATAATGATCCTGCTCAACGCGAATATGATGTGGAACGACAAATCTTTCTGGAGGACTGTGGGATGACGGTAGTGCGGTTCAAGAACCGGCAGGTTTACAGCCAATTGAGTATGGTTCTCGAGCGCATTGCCATGAGTTTTCGCGAGTCGCCCCTCTCCCCGGCCCCCTCCCCTGAAAAAGGGGAGGGGGAGAAGTAGTTTCCGTGCATGGCATCCTCCCACCTCGCCCTCCCTTTCTTCAACGACGCCCACCGCCAACTCGCTGAGGAGCTCGGGGAATGGGCGGAGGCAAACGCACCGAAGGACGAGCCGGAAGATGCAAACGCATTCAGCAAGGCACTGGTAAAACAAATCGGCGAGGCCGGCTGGCTGGACTTGTGCGTCCCAGCTCCTGCCGGACGTTTTGAAAAGCTGGATGTCAGGAGCCTGTGCATTGCCCGCGAGACGCTGGCTTACTACTCTGCCCTTGCCGACTTTGCGTTCGCCATGCAGGGCCTCGGTAGTGGACCCATCTCCCTGTTCGGCACGGATGAGCAAAAGTCGGCCATTCTACCCGCCGTGGCGAAAGGAGAGAAAATTGCTGCCTTCGCTCTCTCGGAGGGTAGGGCGGGCTCGGACGTGGCTGCGCTGGCTACGACGGCTACGCTGGAGGGCGATGACTACATCCTCAACGGCAGCAAGACGTGGATCTCAAACGCGGGCATTGCTGATTTCTATGTAGTCTTCGCTCGCACCGGCGAGGAAGAAGGGCATCGCGGCCTCAGCGCCTTCATCGTTGAAGCCAACGCGCCCGGCCTGACCGTAGCCGGACAAATCGACACGATCTCGCCGCACCCACTGGGCTCGCTCGAGTTCAAGGATTGTCGGACGCCGTGCTCGGCGCGGATCGGCAAACCCGGGCAAGGCTTCAAGATTGCCATGGCGACGCTCGATGTCTTCCGTTCGACGGTCGGAGCAGCGGCGCTCGGGATGGCCAAAAGAGCATTCGACGAGACCGTTTTGCATGTCAAACAGCGCAAGGTTTTCGGTGGCACGCTCGCCGATCTCCAAATTACACAGGCCAAACTGGCCGAAATGGCCACGCTGATTGACGCAAGCGCCCTGCTCGTTTACCGCGCCGCGTGGACAAAAGACTCGGGAGCAGAGCGTATTACGAAGGAAGCCGCTATGGCGAAGGCCTACGCCACAGAATCCGCTCAGAAAGTGATTGACATGGCCGTGCAGTTGTTCGGTGGGAGTGGCGTAACCTCCGGGCACATTACCGAGCGTCTCTACCGCGACATTCGTCCGCTTCGTATCTACGAGGGCGCGACAGAGATCCAGCAGGTTATCATCGCGCGGCAAGTTTTGAAGGAGGTTGAACTGGACGAGGAACTGCCAACCATTAACCACTAACCACTGACAACGATCCACCCCCCATGCACTTCATCAACCCACCCGACTGGAAGCGGCCCTCGGGCTATGCAAACGGCGTCATTGCCGAAGGCAAACTTTTCTTCGTGGCCGGCCAGATCGGCTGGGATGGGCAGCAGAATCTCGTGTCGGCTAATTTCGGCGAGCAAGCTGCGCAGACACTTCGCAACATCGCGGCCGTGCTGGAGGCCGGTGGAGCGAAGCCCGAGAACGTCGTGCGGATGACGTGGTACGTGACCGATAAGCAGACCTACAACGCTGCTGCGAAGGCTATCGGAGCCGCCTATCGCGAAGTGTTCGGCGCCCACTATCCAGCGATGACTCTCGTCGAGGTCGCGGATTTGCTGGAGGACGGCGCCCTCGTGGAAATCGAGGCCACGGCGGTAATTCCGAGCGGTTGATCACTCGATCTTCTGACCCCTGACCCCTGACCGAAATCCGCGCCCGCCTTCCGCACCCTCCCATGACCCCCTCCGCCCACACCGACACCTTCGCGCGCGACCACCTGCCGCCGCAGGATCTCTGGCCAGACTTCACTATCCCCGAAGGCTCGGTCTTCGACTACCCCGAGCGTCTCAACTGCGCAGTAGAACTGCTCGACAAAATGGTGGAGCAGGGCCACGGTGACCGTCCGCTGATCCACACCGACGAACGAATCTGGACGTACAGCAATTTCATGGCGACGGTGAATAAGGCTGCACACGTGCTGGTGGATGACCTTGGCCTCGTCCCCGGCAACCGCGTGCTGCTGCGTGGTCCCAACACACCGATGCTCGCGGTATGCTGGTTTGCAGTCGTCAAGGCTGGGGGGATTTGTGTGGCCACGATGCCGCTTCTTCGGGCCTCCGAACTCACGTACGCCTGCGAAAAAGCGCAGATCGAGCTCGCGTTGTGTGATGGACGCTGGGTGGAGGAGATGGAGAAGACCGCAGCAGAATCGCCCTGTCTGAAGCAGATTGTCCGCTTCAACACGGAGGCGGAGGATGGTTTGGAAGCACGGATGGAGAGCAAACCCGACACGTTTGAGGCTGTCGATACTGCAGCCGACGACGTGGTGCTGATTGCATTCACCAGCGGTACTACAGGCCAGGCGAAGGCCACGATGCATTTCCACCGTGATGTGATGGCGATTTGTGACGCCTTCCCGCGCTCGTGCCTAGACATCTCGCCTGAGGATGTGTTCGTCGGCACGCCACCGCTCGCATTCACGTTTGGTCTTGGCGGCTTACTGCTCTTCCCGATGCGTTTTGGAGCTTCGGCCGCGTTCGTCGAAAAACCGGGTGTAGATACTCTTCTGGATGTCATCCGGAAGCACAAAGCGACGGTCTGTTTTACGTCGCCGACGGCCTATCGGGGCATCCTCACAAAGCTCGACAGCCTGCCCCGCTCTGGCGGGGAGGCCGAAATTTCGAGCCTCAGGACGTGTGTTTCGGCAGGAGAAACCCTGCCTGCGCCCACCTTCCACTCGTGGCTCGACGCCACCGGCATCAAGATCATTGATGGCATCGGGGCGACGGAGATGCTGCACATCTTTATCTCGGCCTCGGTTGATACGTTACTGCCCGGAGCTACAGGGAAGGCTATTCCCGGCTATGAAGCCAAGGTTATGGACGACGATGGCAACGAAGTGGAACCTGGAACGGTTGGGGCGCTCGCTGTTCGCGGAGTGACGGGTTGCCGCTATCTCGACGATCCCGAGCGCCAACAGATGTATGCCCGGAACGGCTGGAACTACACCGGTGATGCCTACCTGATGGACGCCGACGGCTACTTCCACTACCAGGCCCGCACCGACGACATGATCATCTCTTCGGGCTACAACATCGCGGGGCCCGAGGTGGAGAACGCGCTCCTCAAGCACGACGCCGTGGCCGAGTGCGGCGTGGTCGGCGCGCCGGACGAGCAGCGGGGACAGATCGTCAAAGCGTTCGTTGTGCTCCGTGAGGGCTTCACCGGCGATGATGCAATGGCGAAGGCATTACAGGACTTCGTCAAGGCTGAGATTGCACCCTACAAGTATCCTCGCGCCGTTGAGTTCATGGAGGAACTGCCGCGAGGCGCTACGGGCAAACTCCAGCGGTTTCGGCTGAGGGAGAATCCCTGATCTCTTGAAATACATATGCCATGGAAGGGTTGCCTTATAAACAGATACCCGAGTATCCAGAAGATTATTCGCCTGGGAATGTGATCTCAAGACTCATTGATGGCTTGGGGTACCGCTATTTCTGGGCAACTGAAGGGCTTTTTACAGTTGATTTGCTATTCAAACCTTCTGCAGAAGCCAGGAGTACGCGTGAAACGCTCGAACATATCTGTAGCCTATCGGATGTGATCTTGAACGCCCCGCTAGGTGTACCAAACACCGGACAAGGAGATTGGCCGCAGATGTCATTTGAAACGCTCAGGAGTCAAACATTGGCCAACTTGCAACAAGCAAGTTCATTGATGGCCGGCAAGGAGGAAGGCGATATAGCCAAGTACACGGTAGTTTTTCAAAGAACCGGGAATAAGATTGAGCGGCCGTTCTGGAATTTGATCAATGGACCCCTTTCGGATGCGATCTATCATACAGGACAAGTAGTGTCATTCAGGAGATCATCGGGTAATCCTATGCACTCTGGTGTTAGAGTATTCTTAGGAAAGACTGTTGACAGCGAGTCGTGATCGAGTGGTGACTGCTGGTCGAGAGCTTGACTCGTACTGTTCGGGGAAGACTGCCGCCGGGTAATAGAGGTAGCCGGCAGCTGGTCAGACTGCCTGAGCACGAGGTCCGCTAGATTCATCCCAGCAACCACGGAAGCAATTGCCCCGCAGCCCAGAACCCCAGGAACGTCCCAAGTGCCGTGCCTAGCGAGCCGATGAGCACCGCGGGGAGGACGAGATCCTGACGGCCCAGGCTCCGCGCTACCACCAACGCCGTCGTTCCTCCGCCGACATTGGCTGTGGACGCCACCGCAGCCATGTCGGGATCCAGTTTCATGACCCGCGCGGCTCCAAAAATGATGAGTCCGTGGACGAGGACAGTGATAGATGCGAAGATCATCAGCGATACACCGAGGCTTCCCAGTCCTCGAAGCGCGGTGACATCGCAGAAGGCACCGACGACGCACAGGAAGATGTAAACGGCGAACATGCCGAGGGCCTGGGCTCCTCGAAGTCGCGCCGCAAGCGGTGTCTGTGCGATGGCGAGTGCAAGCACCGTAACTAGAATGATCGACGGCACGGCGAATCCGAAGCTCTCCATCCATTCGGCAAGCAGGTTGGAAATCCAGAGCGCACCCAGACCAAGAGAGAGCACCAGAGCAATATCCTGTGGATGGACGGTTTCGGTGTCCTCTTTGACGCCGAGCGATGCCTCGTTGGAAACGGTCGCTTCTGTTTCAGACGATGACCGCTTCCAGAGCGGCGCGAGAAGTCGGGGGAGAGCCAGCGTAATCATCATCCACACCGTTGTGGCGATGTTGTCCACAACAATGGCTCCGGCATACAGCGCGCCCTCTCGGACTACGTCGTAGTGCAGCGCCACGGCGTTGAAGTTGATACTCCCGCCCGTATATGTACCCGTAAACATGCCGCCGATAGCGTTGTAGAGCGGCCCGATATTCTCCGGCCCGCCGACCGCCCACATTCCCACGAGCACGCCGATCGTTGTCCCCATCGCCCCGATAACAAACAACGCCACGAGCGGCAGACCCGCTTTCAGGATATCGCGGAGGTTGCACCGCAGCAGCAGCCAGAAGATGGCGATGGGTGCGAGGTAGGCGAACGTGTAATCGTACACAGGAACGGGCGCTTGCTCAGTCGATCCGGCCGGGAGGATGCCGAGGTTCGCTGCCACCGCCGTAACCAGAATGACCACCAGCGCCGTTCCCATGTGCCGCATCCACGTCCGCCGCACCATCCACTCGGACGCCACCACGATCAGGCAGAGGACGGCGAGGATGTAAAGGGTGTCGGTGGGCATCAAAAGTGCGCTTAGCCGGCGGCGATGCGCTCGCTCTCTCGCTGAAGACCTTTGGTCATACCTCCGATCCCCTTCCGCATCTGCTTGTCGGTGTAGCCCTTCAAGAGACGTCCCATCAGGTTGAGCGTGTAGCTGTAGTGGAGTGTCAGTGTGGTGCCTTCGCCGCTCGCAGCGATATTGAAATCGGCCACGGCGCTGGAGATGGGCAACTTGAACGCCTCATAGATATTGACGGTCATGCGCTCATTCGGTGTGTACGCGTCGATGCGCTCGTTGACGCCCCCGAAGGGGGCGAAGTCGCAGTGCCGGGTTGACCCCTCGCTCACTGGCCCGTCGGAGGTTAGTTCAGAGCCGGTGACGCCGGGGCTCCATCGCTGAATCTCTCCAAAGTCGTTGAGCACTTCCCATACTTTCTCGACCGGAGCGCCGATTTCGCGGGTGATTGTAAATTCGGGCATCAGAATTGTCTGTTTAGGGGAATGCGGCCCGGTGGTGGGGCGCGCGACTAACTGAATGGATTTGAAGGTCAACTGCGAAAGTACGAGTCGATACCAAATCCTGTCTCGCAAAGACAGGCGGGGTGAAGCCTATTCAACAAAGAGCCTGTTCAGCGTTTCAAGCACACGAGAGGCCGCCGTCCGACTAATCCGCCCAAGCTTTTTCACAAGGCGCGATTTGTCGACGGTTCGGATCTGGTCGAGTACAATCTGGCCGTCTTTCTTTTGGAAGCGGCAGGCCACACGCGTGGGGTAGTTCTTCCCTTTCGTCGTCATCGGGGCAACGATGACGGTACGGATATGCCGGTTCATTTCGTCCGGAGAGATAACCAGGCAGGGCCGCGTCTTGCGGATCTCACTTCCCCGCGTTGGATCAAGAGCCACCAGGTAGACCTCGAAACGCTTTACCACATCCACTCCGCGTCGTCCCATTCCGTCGAAATGGGCTTGTCCAGTATGGGGTCATCGCTGGTTTCGGCAATCCCTGCAA
>JADFLK010000129.1 GCA_022564455.1 Bacteroidota bacterium | reverse complement strand
TGCTCGATTATGAGTATTGGGAAACGGCGGCAGTATGATACGGCCCGCACTGTTCCCGGCGCGGGTTCGTATGCTGAAGACCTTCTTACCTTGCCAGATGCGTCTGCTCAACGTCCGCCTGAAATCATTTCGCGCACACTCGAGTTCATTCATCGAGTTCGCTCCGAAGATCAATCTCTTGCACGGCCCCAACGGCGCGGGCAAGACGAATGTGCTGGAGGCCGTCCATTACCTGTGCCTCACAAAGAGCTTTCTAACGGGAAACGACGCACATGTCCTTCAACGCGGGGCACGGTTTTTTGAGGTAGAGGGGAAGTTTGAGGGAGAGCACCGTGCATCGCTGGTTGCCCGGTTGGCGTACGTACCCCCGGAGGGCAAGCGGATGTTCTGTAACGGCGCACCGCTCAAGCGCCTGGCCGAGATCGTCGGAGAGCTGCCACTGGTCATCCTCGCCCCCGCCGACCACGTGCTGACCGACGGGGGGCCGGAGCATCGCCGCCGTTTTCTGGACGCAGCGCTCAGTCAGGCGCGCCCGGTTTATCTGGATGACCTCCTGAAGTACCGCCGCGCCCTGAAGCAGCGCAACGCCCTGTTGCATCAGGTACGGGGTGGAGGCCGTTTGGCGCCAGGTACGTTGGGTGCGTGGGATGAGGAGCTCGTGCAACTCGGCGCACGCATCATCGATAGCCGCCGCCGGTTTCTGGAACAGTTCGCAGGTTTTCTCGCAGAGGCCTATCGCCTACTCCATGCCGTGGGAGAGGAACCAACGATGGAGTACGTGACCGTCGCAGACGTGCAAGACGCGCCGGATACGGAGGCCATCGCCGAACAGTTTAGAAAGAAGCTTGACGGGCTGGCTCAGAGGGAAAACGAGCAGGGCCGAACGCTCGCCGGGCCACACCGCGACGAGGTTGTGTTCCGGTTGGGGGATTATGAGGTTCGTCCATATGCCTCGCAGGGGCAGCATCGTACAGTAGGGCTGGCCCTCCGCATCGCTACGTTTCTCTACCTCCGAGACCGTCTCGAGGAAACACCGCTCCTCTTGCTGGACGATGTGTTCGGCAACCTGGACGCCCAACGGGCTGAGGTAGTCCTCGATCTTCTCAACAGCGACGCGGTGGGGCAAAGCTTCATTACGGAAGCACGTCCGGAGACGCTTGCCCACCTCGTTCGCTTTGGAACCAGTGACCACGCGGCTATCGAGTTGGCAAACGGCATGATCGTTGGCGCTCCAAAAACGAGTCTGCAAGCTTCATCAGAGGAACCTGCGCCGGAATCGCCCCCAGTTGTCGTGGCAGACGGTTGATTTTGTGTCCACTCTTGGCTTCCTTGTTACAGTCCCTGGTTTTCAGCCTGCACATCTCTAACCACTACCTCCATGCGTGCTCGTTATCACATCCACTACGTCTTTCTTCTGATTCTTTTCCCGTCCGGTTTGCTGCTCGGATGCGGAACGACTCTAAACCTCGTAACCGGCGAGACCCAGCGCGGGGCGTACTCCTGGCAGGAGGAAGTCCAGATTGGCCGCGAGGCCGATCCTCAGATCATCGCTCAGTTTGGCCTGTACAACGATGCCGCGCTGACGGCTTACGTGGAGCGTGTTGCCCAGGCGGTGCTCCAAACCAGCGCCTATTCCGACCCAAACACACCGGCAGAGATCCGCAACACACCGTTTCACTTCCGTGTGCTCGACTCACCAGTCGTCAACGCGATGGCCCTGCCTGGCGGCTACATTTACGTAACACGTGGGTTGTTAGCGCATCTGGACAACGAGGCTCAACTGGCCGTTGTTCTGGGACATGAGATTGGGCATGTGCTCGCTCGTCATGCCTCGCGGCGTGCTGCGAGTGCGCAGCTTGGGCAGTTTGGGCTGCTTGGAGCGGCCGTCCTGGGAGGCGTTCTTGGTGGAGGAAATGTGGCGGAGGGTATCCTGAACTATGGTGGCACTGGGGTGCAGCTACTGTTCCTTAGCTACAGCCGCAACGATGAGCGGGAGGCAGATCGCGCGGGCGTTGCTTACGCGGAGTTCGCAGGGTACGACGCGGCGGAAGCCGCCGACTTCTTTGGCTCGCTCGCTCGCATGAGCCAGCAGGACGGCGGGTCCGGCATTCCGAGCTTCCTCTCAACCCACCCGGATCCCGGTGAGCGCCAGCAAACCATCCCGCAACTGGCAGCACAGTACTCTCCACCTGGCACAGAGGTCAATGAGGCTGAGTATCTCTCTCAAATCGACAACATTATAATCGGCAACGACCCGCAACAGGGCTATGCCGAAGGCGGCCGCTTCTACCATCCGCAGCTCAGGTTTCAGTTCACCTACCCAAACGGCTGGCAGGTGAATAACACGCCTTCGGCTGTTCAGATCAGCGAGCCAAACGGACGTGCAGTAGTGGAGTTCTCGTTCGCACAGGCAAGCTCGGCGCAGGCTGCCGGACAAGAGTTTGGCAACCAGCAGGGCGTGAGTGTCAGCAGCCAGCGCTCAGCGACCGTCAATGGGAATCGGGCCTACCGTTTGGAAGGCACGGCCAATACGAACGACGGGCAGGTTGGATTTGTCGTCTACTTCATTGAATACGGTGGCAACGTATATCGCTTCATGGGGCTTGCAGGGGCGAGTACCTTCAGCAGTTACTCAGGGGCTATGCGCTCGTCTATCGAGAGCTTCTCGCGGCTGACGAGCCAAAGCCACATCAACCGCCAGCCCGTTCGCTTGGATGTGGTCCCAGCTAATCGCTCTGCTACGTTCTCGTCGTTCCTCAGTGGCCGGCCTACACCGGATGGGTATAGCATCGAAGGTCTCGCCATCATGAATCAAGTTCAACTCAACTCCACCGTACCGACGGGGTACCGGTTGAAGCTGCCGACGAGGTAGTTCCACTCAATCTGCAATCCATTCCACTCAATCTGCAATCCAGAAGGGCGGTCTTATGCGAGGCCGCCCTATTCTTGCGGGTAAACAGGGAAGAATCCGGGGAATTAGTAAAAAGCAAATAATAATAAACGGTTACGTCAGTAAATCTAGACTATTCGCGTCTCACTGTGGTGTTTGCATAGGATGGCTATGGCAAAATCATCCTCATTCGTATGTGAACGCCTCGGCGTGGGGTCCGAACTCAGATCGCTCCCTTTGTGATGAATACCGCCCCCCTCTGAGATGATCGAAGCCACTTGGGCTCACCTAGCCACTCTCAGCCATACTGTTGCCCAGTGGCGATCGGGAAGAAGCCGGCGGCCAAACTGCCAAGAGCAATACGCCGGGTTGAAGCTCGCGCGAAATGTCTACTTAATCGGGTTCCCCACCTGGCGGAATCACAACGGCCTCTCCCCCCACCACCATCTTCCCATTCACGTACGCGTAAAGTCGAATCTTGACGTGTTTGAACCGCTCGATCTTCTCGAACACCTTCACTTCTATCGTCACCTCCTCCCCTACCGGCACCGGTCGCAGGAACTTGACGGATATCGAGACGGCGACGGCGCCGTGGCCAGGAAAATCGCGCCCGAGGACTTTGGACGCAAGGCCCAGAACATACATACCATGCACGACGGGCTTGCCGAAGGGCGTGGTGGCCGCGTACTCGGCATCGAGATGGAGCGGATTGTCATCGCCGGTCACGTCGGCGTACTTCTGGACGTCCTGAGCCGTGATGACGCGCGACCAGGTAAAACCGTCGCCGACTTGAAGGGACTCGTAGGTGTGAGGCATGTATGTAGTGGGTAAGGGGGTGAGGGATGTGAAAGATAGTTGGTCTGGGAATGGCTGATTAAAGAAAGCGGGCTCGTTCTTCTGGTGTCGGAAGCCGACACGTCTCCCTCTTTCCGAACCACTTGTAGCGTCTTCTGGCTATGGCCATGTATGCTGCGTCGCGGAGTGGCCGGGGTACGACGATGAGGCTGTATACAACCGGCCAGAGTTTCCCAAGCCGGCGCGCGATTCGGAGCGCCGCCGTGGAGCAAACGTAGGCTTTCCCCTTTTCAACCAGCACCAGGGAATCGGTCTCGTTCGGGCCGATCTCGAACCGGGTCAGCAGACTTTCGCCGACGTTTGATTGCAGCGAAGCGAAGCGAAAGACATGCTCCGGGTCGCGGTCGATTACGAAGTTGACGGCGCGGCTGCAAAGGTTGCAGAATCCGTCGAACAGGACGACGGGATGCTCACTTCCTCCGTCTATCATTGGTGCTGAGGGATCGCCCATCGAAGCTTGCAAGAGTTAACACGGGAGGTGTGGCAAAGGCGCGGAATCGTCTTTACCATCCGGCGCCACTTGGGTTGCACGTCCCACCTGTCATGTCGGAACCTTCACGCATCGGACGCCTCGGCGAGCTTGCTCGCCTCTTCTTCAAGCTTGGTGTAATCGGCTTTGGTGGCCCTGCTGCGCACATTGCGATGATGGAAGAAGAGGTAGTGGAGCGTCGTGGATGGCTCGATCTCCAACATTTTCTGGACCTGATAGGGGCAACGAACCTGATTCCGGGTCCCAACTCCACGGAAATGACGATGCATGTTGGGTATGCAAGGGCCGGCTGGCCGGGACTTGCCGTAGCCGGGTTTTCGTTCATCATCCCTGCCGCCTCTCTGACGTGCATTTTCGCATGGGCGTACGTTCGCTTTGGTACGTTACCTGCTGTTGAACCGTTCCTGATTGGCATCAAGCCGGCAGTGCTCGCAGTTATTCTTGGAGCACTTTGGCGGCTAGGAAGGAAGGCGGTGAAGAGTCGAATGCTGGCTGGTCTCGGAGTTGGCGTAGCTGCTCTTCTCTTGTTTGGATTGGGCGAGATCTCGGCGCTGCTTTTGGGAGGCTTGGTCGGAATGTTAGTGCTCGTTGCCATCGGTGCCGGCACCCGATCCATACCTCCATCTGCTCCGACGGACGAAGGTAACTCGCGGATAAAGAAAGCTGGTTTGATCACTTTGCTCCAGCCAATTGCAGCAGGTGCCGCAGTATCCATCGGGGGGGTCACGCTCTGGAAGCTTGGCCTCTTTTTTCTAAAGGTCGGTGCCGTCCTCTACGGCAGCGGTTATGTGCTCATTGCCTTCATTGAAGGTGATCTAGTTGATCACTTCGGGTGGCTCACGCAGCAACAACTTCTGGACGCCGTGGCGGTCGGGCAACTTACGCCGGGTCCGGTTCTGACGACGGCCACGTTCATCGGCTACATCCTGGCAGGAGTCCCCGGAGCTATCGTCGCCACACTGTGCATATTTCTTCCATCGTTTGTATTCACGGGCCTCCTGCATCCAATTATCCCACGTCTCCGCAAGTCGCGCTGGACGGCTGCCTTCCTCGACGCCATCAATGTTAGCGCCGTTGCCCTCATGGCCGTCGTCACCTTATCACTTGGCCGCAGTGTTTTGATAGGGTGGGTTCCGTGGTGCATTTTTGTTCTGGCGGCTTTCCTCATCGTTCGCTACAAGGTAAATGCAATATGGTTGGTCGTCGGGGGCGCAGTCGTGGGTGGGTTGGCTGCAACAATGGCGTTCATTTAGGGCTTTTGGGCATCGAAATGTTTCACGTGGAACATTTCAGTGTCCAAAGGACTGCTTGAACGGCCGCGGCTAAAGGTATCCAGTGACCTGAACGTGAGTACGCAACCTGTTTTGGAGAAAGTCACGGCTGGCGGATGTCATCCCTCGCAAGCTCGCATAATCACGGTGTCGAAAGGTATCGGCCAGTTGGTTGCCAGTGTTGGTGCCTCGAGTTAGCGTCCTTGTTGAAGTAGTGAGTCGTTCAATGATCAGCGGCAACACAACAAGCCAGTACTCTGAGCTTGGCCAATCTTCCATCGGCATAGGGAGTGCGCCTCGTACTTATGCTGACACCCGTCTCGATCCTTTGTCTACGACGGCAGTTTTTCGTGTGCGAGTAGGCAGCCGGACGTAGTGGATCTCTTTCGCGTAGCAAGAAGACGCGCTGTCAATGGACTAGGACAAGCATTTTAACAGAGTAGTTCTGTGTCGGGTTGCAAAACAGGTGTCCGCCTTGTCGGACTTCTGGGGTCCACCACCGAGCGCGTTGATCTCAAAAATTGTGACGCAACGTGTTTGCCTAGTCGATTCCGTTTCGTCTATTGGTTCTCGCTTGCAAAAGGTGTAGAGGAGAAACGGCATCCACGCTGGGTTCGTCGGGCAACTCGTCCTGCGTCTGATTCCCAGGACTCGAACTTGACATCATTTTACAGCAGGCGCTGTACCGTTTCACAAACGTACTCGGATCAGTTATATAGCTGAACGGCCACGACGCTTCTGAGCTTTCCCGGATCGGCCCGAGTATTTCAGGCTTTTCAACCTGGCAACACCTGGCGTAGGGCGCGCTCAGCATACTGAGGCGCAACCCCAGGCCTAACCGGAACTGCGTATGGGTGACTGAACCAAACGTTATAAAGTGCAGCTAGTTTGCAGGGTTAATACATGGGAGGGGGCTCAATGCGCTCTGCCCATTTCAGTGCGCTGACGCATTCATAAAGCGCATTAACATAGGCTTAAGGCCTATCCGAAACGACCGTTTATGATGGATTCGCTTGATCTCCCGCGTATAGGCCTACGGAAAAGGCACTGTTTGAAGAATCTCGCCACACCCCGGCCTATTTCAC
>JADFLK010000128.1 GCA_022564455.1 Bacteroidota bacterium | reverse complement strand
GTGCCGTGTTCCAAAATCGAATCCGTCATCCACCATCCGCGACGGCGTGTCGATGTGGCCGTCCATCACGATGGCGTTGTAGTGGATCCGGAGTGCTTCCGCCCAAAGCGGGTCTTCGGCCACCAATCGCTCCCGCGTCGGTGCATTCATCCGGATGTCGCCGCCGTCGCTGTAGGCAGTAATCGGATCGAGCGTATCAGCTTTGGCGACGAGATCGGAGGCAACCGTGTCGGGCTGGCTAGAACAAGCGACCGCAAGAAGGGCGACCAATACCAATGGAGTAGCAGTGCGCAACTTTTTCGGCATGTTCTCGCCTACTCAATCGTCCACGTTGTGCCCTCGTGGAGCAGCGCCTTCAGATCGCCCTTGCCTTTCTTCCTAGTCACCTCGTCGATCTGCGCCTGCATGAGAGCGTCGTACGTCGGGCGGTTTTCCGTGTAGATCACACCGAATGGGCGTGGCAGTTCGGCGTTTCGAAAGAGTTGCTGTATGTAGATCTGCGCCAGCGTCCGGTCGGTCTCGTCGTGGACGAGGCAATCCGATGTCGAAGAGCCGTTCGTGAGATCGATGCTTTTGAGTTGCAGGCCGTCGAGCTTCAGGCCCTTCCGGCCCTTATCGTAAACGACGGGCTCGCCGTGCTCCAGAAGGACGGTGTTGAGAGCCCGTGAGTCGCGCTCGGTGTAGGTGAAGAAAGCGCCGTCGTTGAAAATGTTGCAGTTCTGGTAGACCTCCACCAGACTCGTTCCACGGTGTGCGTGAGCGCGGCGGAAAATCGCCTGCATGTGCTTCGGGTCGCGATCCAGCGTGCGTGCGAGGAATGTCCCTTCGGAACCAAGGCCAAGGCCCAAGGGATTGAAGGGATGGTCCAGCGAGCCGTACGGTGTGCTCTTGGTCACCTTGCCCATCTCACTCGTGGGGCTGTACTGGCCTTTCGTAAGTCCGTAAATCTCATTATTGAACAGGATGATTTGCAGGTCCACATTTCGCCGAAGCACGTGGGCGAAGTGCCCGGCACCGATGGACAGCGCGTCGCCGTCGCCGGTGATCACCCAGACATCCAGCTCCGGGCGGCTGGCTTTTAGGCCTGTCGCCAGCGTTGGCGCCCGTCCGTGGATGGAGTGGACGCCGTACGTGTTCATGTAGTAGGGGAACCGGCTCGCGCAGCCGATGCCCGAGATGAACACGACGTCTTCTTTTCTTTCGGTCAGTTCAGGAAGAACGCGCCGGACGGCGGCGAGGACCGCGTAGTCGCCGCAGCCCGGGCACCAACGAACATCAACCCCGGGATCGAAGTCCTTTTTGGTCAGGACGGGAAGGCCTTCCGCTTCGCCATCACCGGATGGTTGCGGAGCGATGCGCGCCTTTGGTGGTGCGGCTGGGCGTGCTCCCCGCAGTGAGGGCGGGGCTGGCTTGGCTCCCTTTGGGCCTACGGCCTTCTTCGGAAGGCCAGCCGGTTTTACACCTTTGGGTTTGTCGTCGTTGCTCATGGTTCTGTCGGGACGCACCGCGGTGTGTCCGTACGCATTAGTTGCCAGACGCCGCCTCGTGGATGGCGGCTTCTATTTCGCTTGTCTTGAAGGGGAGGCCTTGAATTTTGGCAAGGCTCTTTGCAGGAAGCAGGAAGCGCTCTCGGATCAACCGCACAAGCTGGCCGTGGTTGAGTTCGGGGATGAGAACCTCGGAAAAGCGCGAAAGCACTTCGCCGAGGTCGTTCGGAAACGGGTTGAGCCACCGCAAATGCGCGTGCCCAACGCGGAGGCCCTGGGCTCGCGTTCGTTCCACGGCAGCCTTGATGGCGCCGTACGTCGATCCCCAGCCGAGGACGAGCACATCGCCTTCCTCGTCGCCTTCTACGGCGAGCGGAGGAAGCTCGTTCGCGATACCTGCCACTTTGGCGGCGCGGATATCGGTCATGAATTGGTGGTTCGCGGGGTCGTATGAGACGTCGCCGGAGCGGGCGTCTTTCTCGAGGCCGCCCAGGCGATGCTCTAGCCCGGCCACTCCAGGTGGCGCCCACGGGCGGGCGTTGGTTGCCTCATCGCGTACATACGGAAGAAAGGCGCCGTCCTCGCCTCGGGCAGCCGTTTTCGGGTCAGCCAGCCGGATTTCAAATGGTATCAGTGCATCCGGGTCCGGGATGAGCCATGGTTCAGCGCCGTTGCCCAGGTAGCCGTCCGAGAGGAGGATGACGGGTGTCATGTACTTCACGGCGATGCGTGCGGCCTCGTAGGCCACCTCGAAGCAATCTCCGGGTGTTCGGGCGGCCAGTACGGGTATCGGGGCCTCGCCATTGCGGCCGTAGACGGCCATCAACAGATCGCTTTGTTCAGTTTTTGTGGGCATGCCGGTGCTCGGGCCCGCACGCTGCACGTCCACGATCACCATCGGTAGCTCGGTCATCATGGCGAGGCCAATGGTCTCGCCCTTCAAAGCCAAGCCAGGGCCGCTCGTGGCCGTCACGCCAAGTTGTCCGCCGAACGAGGCGCCGAGTGCCGAGCCTGCGGCAGCGATCTCGTCCTCGGCCTGAAACGTCCGCACTCCGAACTCCTTGAAGCGGCTGAGGGCATGGAGCAGTTCGGATGCGGGCGTGATCGGATAGGAGCCGTAAAAGAGCCCAAGTCCGCTTTTTACACTCGCCGCAACCAGTCCGAGTGCCAGCGCATCGTTCCCCTGAATGCTACGGTATGTGCCGGGTTCCATCTGCGCCGGGGCAACCTCGTAGCGCGCCGTGAAGGCCCCTGTCGTCTCCCCGTAGTGGTATCCTTTCTCCAGGACCAACAGGTTCGCGTCGCGGATGGTCTCCTTCTTGGCGAACTTGCCACGCAGCCATTCCCGAACAGGTTCGATGGGCCGCGTGTACAGCCACAGCGCCAGCCCGAGGGCGAACATGTTTTTCGAGCGGTCGATGTCCTTCGTGGAGAGCCCTGATTCTTTCAGCGCCTCTCGAGTCAGCTTCGTCAGCTCGAGTGTGGTGACTTCAAAACCGCTGAGCGATCCGTCCTCCAGTGGATTTGAATCGTAGCGGGCAAGGTCGAGATCGCGCTGTTTGAAGCTGTTGCTGTTGACGATGATTGCGCCGCCGCCGCGCACGCGGTCCAGGTTCATCTTCAGCGCGGCGGGGTTCATGGCCACGAGGAGGTCCACCTCATCACCGGGCGTATGGATCGCAACCTCGCCGAAATGAAGTTGGAAGCCGGAAACGCCGTACGTAGTGCCGACGGGGGCGCGGATCTCGGCCGGGAAGTCTGGAAGCGTTGCCAGGTCGTTCCGCGCCAACGCCGTAGCCAGCGTAAACTGCGAACCGGTCAGCTGCATACCGTCGCCGGAGTCGCCGGCAAACAGGATGGTGACGTCGGAAACCTGGTGGATGGGTGTGGAATGGGTGCTCATATCAGGCCGGGTTCATAAAGTAGGCCGGGCTCATAAATAGGCTGGAAGGTGGCGCAAAGAAGGGCCGGTTTGATACGCGGATAAGGGGCTCTTGATTCTGCCGAATCAAGTTCCAATGTAGATGGTAGCAGCCAAAATAACGACCATCGTAGCTAATTTATCATTGACTCAGGGCCATCGCTATCCAATACCGCTTGGGAACAGCCCGTGTGGCGAGCCGGTAGCATGTTTTGGTTTTAGAAATGCACCTGCCTCCTCAGACCCCGAGCGACTGATCGGGGGAATTGCCATGCCCGATTTTCTCGACGGACTCTTCAAGCGCCCCAAACCGGTCATCGCGATGATCCATACGGGGCCGTCGCCGGGCGTACCCGGATGTTGCGGAGTCCAGTGTGCGGTGGAACGGGCCGTGGCCGAAGCGAGCTTGTTCGCGGAACTGGGTGTGGACGGGCTGATCGTGGAAAACATGCACGACTTCCCGTGTATCCACGAACGGGAAATGGGGCCGGAGATCGCCTCATTCATGACGCGCATTGCGTGCGCGGTGAAGCGGCACGTTGGCCGGCTTCCTGTGGGGGTGCAAGTACTGTTTCAGGCCAACCGAACGGCGATGGCCGTTGCTTATGCAGCCGGCTGCGATTTCATCCGGGCGGAGGGATGGACGCATGCGCACGTCTCTGACAAAGGTATTGCGGAGGCCTGCGCGGGCGAAGTGCTTCGGTACCGGAAGGCCATCGGGGCAGATCGCATTCCCGTGTTCGCCGACGTTCAGAAAAAGCACGCCTCGCACATGTGGACGGCCGACCTGACGCTCTCCGACCTCGCCGCTTCCACCCAGCAGCACTGTGCTGACGCAATTGTCGTCACCGGGACCACCACGGGGCACGCGCCCGATCCGGATGATCTTATTGAAGTAGCGGCTGCCACCGCGCTGCCCATCTTTATCGGCAGCGGCCTGGACGCGGACAACTTCACCGACTATGTCGATCTCGCCGACGGTTTCATCATCGGCAGCGCATTTAAGGAAAACGGGGAGTGGAGCGCGCCTGTCTGTGAAACGCGTGTTCGGCAACTTGTAGGCGCTGTAGAGTACACGCGCGGACAGGAAGTGGGGAGCGAGTAGGCGACTACTTGGGGGTCCTGACGGTATGGTCACTTACGACGCCACGACTGAAAGTATTGCGGTTTCCGTCCGTCCCGTCTATCTCGACGGCCAGTCGGATTTGTTGGCGCGCCGGTTCGTGTTCGCATACTTCATCTCCATCGAGAACCACGGAGTTCAGGAGGTCCAGCTTCTTCGCCGCCACTGGATCATCAAGGACGACAGCGGCGGTGTTCAGGAAGTCGAAGGCGAGGGCGTGGTTGGCAAGCAGCCCCTGATTCCGCCTGGCGGTGAGCACAACTACAATTCTTTCTGCGTGCTCCCGACGTTCACAGGAACAATGGAAGGCACGTTCCTGATGCAGCGCGAGACCGGCGAGCGTTTCCGCATCCAGATTCCCCGCTTCGACCTCCGCGCCCAGGCGAACTGAACAGAAGACTAAATCGTAATGCGTAAAGCGTAGTGGTCTTGGTTCCAGGACCTTACTTAATACAGACTACTCAACAGCCCCCCTACCCTACCTCTACTGTAATCTGCGTTCCGTCTTCCACAGAAAGCAGAATGGTACGCTGGTCGTCCGACATCTTGTATTCGGTGATCGTCTCAGGGAAGACATCTGTCGGCGTATCCATGTAAAACATCGCGTCGGCGACAACCTGCCAGTCTTCCGGCGTCAGGGCTACGAGGGCCTCGCCATCCTCCTCCACGTACGGGAAGTACGCGAGGATCTTGTTGAGGTGGTTGATGGCCTGTGTGACGTGAAGTCCCGGATCCATGTAGGGTGAGGTTTGAGGAATATGTTTGCTAGACTGTGGAAAACTACGGCGATCTGCGATCCGCCGCCCTCCAAATGTCCACATCGGTTGCCATCGAATCACGCTCGCGTTAACCTCCAGCAGACCACGGCGCCATGGAACTCGACATCGCCCCGACCGCTACCACGACCAGCGCCGAGCAGGCGTACCTCGACCTCGTTGCGCGGGTGCTGGAGAACGGCAAGCAGAAGCAGAATCGCACGGGCGTCGACACAATCTCGTCGTTCGCTGAGTTCTATTCGGTGGATTTGGCGGAAGGGTACCCACTGCTGACGACGAAGAAGGTCTATTTCGGCTCGATGCTCCGCGAGGTGCTCTGGTATCTCTCCGGCGCCGATCACATCCGCGAACTGCGCGAGCACACGAAGATCTGGGACGCGTGGGCCGATGGCGAAGGCAACCTCCAAACAGCGTATGGACGTTTCTGGAGACGTTTCCCGCTTCCACCGGAAGGAACGAAGCTTGGCGGCGAGGTGTGGATGGATTCGGATCATCCGCACGTAAACCGCGAGGCCGATGGCTCGCTGACCTTCGACCAACTCGCTTACGTAGTCGATACCCTCCGCACGAACCCGATGAGCCGGCGTATGGTGGTGTCGGCGTGGCACCCGGCCAACGCGGCCGTTAGCCTGTTGCCGCCCTGTCATTACACGTTTTGTTTCAATGTGTCCCCGGCCGATGACGGGGGAGCCGATTTCCTGAACTGCCACCTCTCACAACGCTCTGCCGATCTGGCGCTGGGCGTGCCGTTCAATCTGGCGTGCTACGCGCTGCTCACACAGGCGCTGGCACAGTTGGTTGGGCTGCGGCCGGGCCGCTTTGCGCACACCCTCATCGACGCGCACATTTACGAGAACCACGTGGACGGCCTCCGCGATCAGCTAACACGCGGCCCGCTCCCCGCGCCGACCTTGCACATTGCCCGCCGGCCGGACGGCATCCCCAAAGAGCTGGACGAGCTCGCGTTCGACGATTTCAAGCTGGAAGACTATCAACACCTTGGCGCCATCCGCTTCGACGTGGCAGTGTGACGAGTGGGTCGTATTGCGTAACGTGAAGTTCGTTGTTCAACTATTCAATACGCATTACGGAATGCGCACTACGCACTAGCTGACACTATGTCCGACGAAGTACCATCGCAACCGGAGATCGTCATCATTGCCGCTCTTGCTGAGAAGGACCGGCTGATCGGCAACGGGCTTGATCTTCCGTGGCGTATACCAGCCGATCTAAAACGGTTCAAAGCGCTCACGCTGGGCCACCCGGTCGTTATGGGCCGGCGCACGTTCGAGTCGCTGCTCTTCCAGTTTGGCGGCCCGCTGAAGGAGCGCGACAACGTGGTACT
>JADFLK010000127.1 GCA_022564455.1 Bacteroidota bacterium | reverse complement strand
CCATCAAATCCCTGGACATCCAATCGATGTCGTGTCGTTGGGGAAAGCTGGACTTTCATAAGTATCCTCCGGGAGCTCCACCAGGTTGGTTGATTCACGTTGTTGAAGGCCGAAACATACGATCTAAGCAATTCAGCCGAACGGCGGCCACCCAGACTGGTCCCGTACGCCATGACCCCCTCTTTGTGTCCGCCCATGACGACGAGTTGTTTGGTCGGCCAGGCATTCTCTTTCAAGAGTCGAGGCACCTCGCGAGCCATTTCCGGCTTGCCGTAGGCGCCACCTTCGCGTGTTAGACCGAGCGAAGCACATTTGCCCCAACGGCAACACTACGCCAGCCTGCAGGACCCCTACGTTCGCGTGTCCCGAGATCCATCCTGCATCGAGGCTGCGTAAATGCGGAGGTCGGGCACGGGTGGAATAAAGAGTAAGAAGAGACGTAGTTGAAGTCCCGTCCCGTGCTTGGCTGATCTTTGTGCTTTTTATTTACCGAGGCATACTCATATTACTTAATCAAAAGCATGGTACCGCTCAAACGCTGCGTCCCAGTTTCCAGTTGGTACAAATAGGCGCCAGTGTCCAGGTTGGTAGCATCGAACGTCGCGGAGTATGAGCCTGCTTCATACCTTCCCTCGGCTAAAACCTGTATTTCTCGTCCTAGCAGGTCAAATACGATGAGTCGAATATCGCTATCCTGCGCTAAGCTAAACTGGATTTTCGTGGTTGGATTAAAGGGGTTTGGATAGTTTTGCTCCAGTCGAAATGTCTCGGGCCTATTTCCCGAGGTGTCTTCTGCCGAAACAGGACCGGCTTCCCAGAGCGGATCTGCGCTGTCGACCACTGGGGTTTCGCCAAGGAAGCCATCATTCCCCGCTTGCGATAGATCGGCCACGACCTGTCCCACTCCCTCGTCGAAGGCCCAATAGCCGACCAGTCCTGTCGAAACGGGATCTACCCCGACGGCGAAGAGATCCGCAATTTGCGCTTCAGAAAGGGCTACGTTCCACATGGCGGGTTCGTCGATTAACCCGGGAAAGAACCATACTGGCGGCTCTGGACCAGGAGGAGGCCCAATCGTTCCGAACGTACAGCCAATGGACAGGACTTGGAAATTGTTCGAAGAAGGCACGCCTGTTCCTTCACACCCAGCTCGCTTTTCTCCGTCAATGTACAAGGCCAAGGTTCCTGCTGCGTCTCGGGTAACAGCCACATGGCGCCAGGCGTCGTCAGCAACGAACAAATCACCTGTGATAGTGCACGTGCCCATGGGTGCACAGTTGTTCAACGGATAGCAGTAATTGTTCTCGTCTGAGTCCTCAAGCATGACCTCAAGGTTGCCGGTTGGTATGACGTAGAGTTGCCAACTCAGGTTATAAGAGTCATCGTCTTCTCCGCGAGCGATGATTGCCGCTCGCCCAGCAGGTTGTGAGAGTTTTATCCAGGCGCTTGCTGTGAAGACTTCAGTCGGGAACGATGTGTCATACGGAACGGTAACCCGATCATCAACCCCGTCGAAACGGAGCGAAGAAGCACTGCCCAGCCTTTCCGCCTCCTGTTCGGCCGTTGCCCCTCTCGCTAAAACATATGTATTTATAGGACTGACAAAATAAGTTTGTGCTGCAACGACATGCGAGCACGTCACGATTGCAGCAAGAAGAAAGTACGTCCTGGTTATGCACATGCTGGTCTTCTCCGTTTACCGTCCTGGCCGGAACGTATAGATCGAATGTGGCAGAGATGTGTCGGCGGCGTACCGAATCCATGAAATCCGCAGGTCTCGGCCTAGGAGCCTCCACGAGGAGCACCTCGATCGAAAACACACCGTCCACCTCGCGCTGCATGGCACATCATTCAACATGTATTGAGTGCTCTGCCCTGCACGAATCGGGTCGAATCGCTCGAACCGAAGCACCCCTCCCGGGGATTTGCTTACTCCAGATAGATTGTTCCGCCCATGAAAGCGCTGGGGTTAGGCGTCCAGCACGTCATCTGGCGCCAGACGTGCAGGAACAGACTCCGCCCTTCCAAAGATCGCTTGATAGATCATCGATGGATAAACGTTTTCTGGCCTCGCTTACATTAGGATGACTTTTCGCAGACCTTCCTTAGGCTCGCCCCGGAGTCAGCCACTGCACGATCTGGCGAGTCACCTCGGGGCTGCTCAGTAGCCCGACGTGGTTCGTGCGGTAGGCAATATATTGAGATGCTTCCGCGAACCGCAGGTTTCGCCGCGTGTCGTCATGTCGGCCCAGCGCGCTGTATAGAGGCACCAGGCCGTCGCCAATCAGACGGTTCGCCAGTGCGCTGCGCCTGGCTGCCGTGGTTGCGGCCACGGCGTAACAGGCCACACCCGTAGGCAAAGGCACAATCCGGCGGTTATCGGGATTACGGTGAAAGCGGTCGTTTCCCTTCCAGTCTTCGTCCAATATATTGCCGTACCGCAGGTCGGTGATGCCGGCGCTACGAAGTTGCCCAAGCCTGGCGAAAGGTGCGGTGTAGCGCGTTCCGGTCAAAAACGCATCCACCCAGTTACCGGCCCGCTCCAGCGGGGAGCCGTGGTGCGGTGTGCCCATAAATACGATGTTTTTCAGATACTCCGGCCAGATCAAGGCCTCCTGCCTGGCGTAGTGAATGGCGCTACGAATCAGCAAGCCCCCCATGCTGTGGGCCACCACGGCTAGTTCTTCAATCCGTGTGGGCCAATATGTTACCAGTTGCTCCAATTGGGCCGACAGTTCGCGCCCATTTTGCGAGGTGTGCAAGCCGGAGTTGTAGCGCAGATAGACGGGGGTGTAGCCCAGGGCCGAAGCCAGTGCTTCACCATGGTCGACCGCGCGCCCGTTGTGCAATGCGTGCCACTGCAGGTCGTTCCTGCACAGACCGTGAATCAGCAGCAACACCTTGCCCGCCGCCTCGGGCATTGGAGGTAGGGCCTGGCAGTTCAGTGCTCCACCCTGGTAGCGTAGCGTCATGGGGGTTGCAAGCGGGTTGTTGCCGGCGGCCAGGCGGTCGCCCATCACGCCATTGAGTGCGGCGAGAACTGCTTCACGCTCGTGCGTTCCAGGCCTGACATCTTCAGCAGAAGTAAACAAGGGTTGTAGCCTGTCCAACACCGTGGCTACACCTGTGCCCGCCAGCCGCGTGATGGCGCGGATAGTTCTGTAGACCATACCGGTGATGCCGCGGGTTCGCCCAGGCCCCTTACCGCCCGGAACGCCCAGGGTGTTCCACACCGACCGGTGTAAGCCCTCGGCAATACGGGTCACGCCCAGGGTGGCCTGGGTTGCCAACTCGGCAATGCCTCGAACATCCGAGGCGCTCAGGTGTTTGAGCGGATTTTTGGATGACGGTGTGGGCATGCCTGTGTGCTCCATCGTCGCTGAACGGGGAGTGAAGGGTGCTTCCTCGGTCTTGATCTGCCGCATTCGTTTAATGAATGGTGCGCCTCATTCAGGTGGAGCGGGCAAATCAATACGCTAATCGCCGGTGGATCGAGAGTCCTCCCGAACAACGGTAGTGTCACGCCGCAGTTCAAAGAAATCCGGACAACGGTCGTCTCCTCCTCCTGTTATACCACCGTCCGGTCCGCAAATGACCTCGCCATCTACGTCATAGAGGACACGGCTCATGTCGCAGCAGAACGGGCGTACGTAGTAGACGAAGTCGCCACGATAGGAAAAGCGCACGACAGACGAAGGCGGGTTCCTCAGGGGCTCTGCTTCCAGCCCTTCGATGAGCTCCAATACCCACGAAGGTGGTCTCTCACTTGCAGCGACTTCATCACTTCCGATATACCCTGGCGTCGTCAAGATGGCAAAAAACAGAGTAGCGGCCAGCAACTTTATAATCTTTGGCATTTTTTTGCATCTCCCACCCTCTTTCATATGTCAGAGGCGCGCATTGAGATCCCATTGACGAAGTGTATCCTCGCGCCTCCAAATCTAACTACTCGAGTCGCGCTTTGGAAAACAGACCTACACGGTACGGTACGCCAAAGGAATCTGCTATCTCGGTTAGTTTCCCTGGTGACAGTACTAATGTATCACCGCGTCGTCCATTATTCGTATACATTTTCTTCTGGGCAAACACAGACTCGCATATGAATACCAAGCCTATTTCTTTTATTCGCTTCAATACATTAATTGGATTCACTCGCGCGCTATCAAGCCCGTATCCTCGCAGTTTATCTCGCTTTAACAACTGAAGCTTCCCTCCTGGCGGGCGAATACCTGCGAAAACAACTCGTCGATCACCGGGAAGGTGAATCGCATACAACATGTCTCGCCCTTCCAAAACGAGAGTTTTTAGCTCCTGGTCTAGCCGAATCCCTCGGCGCAAAGCCGCGTCTTCGCACGTTCTGGGTGCATACTCTGGTACCTCGAAATGAGACTCTATTACGTCTTCGATTAGGAGGGAGGCGTTTGTATCCATTGTAATTACCACCTACTATTGGTTATGCCTCTTACTTATACCGATACACGATCCGACCTTTCGTAAGGTCGTAGGGCGACATTTCAACGTCTACGCGGTCGCCGGGTAGGATCTTGATAAAGTATTTCCTCATCTTACCGGAAAGCAGACCGAGGATCTCGTGTCCATTCTCGAGCTCAACCCGAAACTGCGCGTTAGGGAGCGCATTGGTGACGACTCCTGATTGCTTAATGGGTTCTTGTTTGGCCATGTAGGGCGCGCCTCTGCGCGTTGGTGAGTAAGGCACTCGCTACCGGATACCAGCCGGTAGCAAGTGTAGGTATACGCGGGAACTCCCGAAAAAGGTCCATCAAGAATGGTACGACCGTAGCAATTCGGGAGATACCGAGGCAGAATAAGGCCGTCCGGGTGCTCAGCGTTGAACACCCAACTCGTATTCAACAAATCCCGAGCCAGGGTAGCTATCACTAGGAAGCCAATCGGTCCCACGTTACTCGAGAGATAAAACCGCTTCGACGCCGCCACTCGTTGTAAACGTATCGCCTGTAAGTTCTCGCGCCATAAACGCATCAGATGCGGCCACGGTCAGCAATCCGTTGTCCGTCGGGCGTATCTCGACGATAAAATAGGCACGATCCTCTGAATACAACTGGATGTCAACGGATGCGGGAAAGCTCTCGACGTGCGCATAGGTGCGTCCTGCCACGTCCTGGATTTCGACAAAATGATCCGGGGCAGCGACAGCGACATCTATACCGGTGATCGTAGCGGCAGGGCTTCCGTCCGAATCACATCCAGAGACCAGAAGGGCTAAAATAAATGCGTGTGGCAGGTACTTCATGGCTTTACCCGTTTGATTTTGTTGAACAGCCCTACCAATGCAGGAAGGTACTACACGGCTGTGACTCAATCCACTTTAAGTACTGAAGTGCTCCTTGCCCCGAAACAATACCATGTGCAAACCAGAATCGGTCTTCAACTAGGCATCACCATACACCGTGTGCTGGGTCAGCCCTCCGGTGCATCTCCTGGGTTAGACATTGAACCGAAACAGCATAACATCCCCATCCACAACGACGTACTCCTTGCCTTCGGAGCGCATGGCGCCGGCGTCGCGGGCTGCTGCCTCGGATCCGAGGCGGTCGTAGTTGGCGAACTTGATGGTTTCGGCGCGGATGAAGCCCTTCTCGAAGTCGGTGTGGATGACCCCGGCGGCCTGTGGGGCCGTCGTGCCGCGAGTGATGGTCCATGCGCGAGTCTCCTTCGGGCCAGCGGTGAAGTAGGTGATAAGACCGAGCAACTCGTACGCTGCATGTACAAGTCGAACCAGTCCGCTTTCTTCCTCCCCTGCCGCTTCCAGAAACTCGGCGCGGTCCTCAGGCGGGAGATCCGCGAGCTGCGCGCGCGCCTGGCCCCATTGGGCGCCGAAAAGAGCGGGCTCGAGAGCCGGATTCCGAAGGGCTGGAAGGACGCGCGCAAGCGCTACCTGGTGCTGGCCAAGGCCGAGCAAGCCGGCGAGGACGCCGAAAGCGGCATCACGCAAGCCGCCCAGCAGGCGGGGCAGTTAGCGCAGCAGGCGATCGGACCCGAAAACGATAAGGTCAGCCCGGAAGAGCTCGACTACCAGCGCCGCGTCAAGGAACGCGATCGCAAGCAGGCCCTGCGCGATCGCCGAATCGAAAGGCATAACTAGCGACCCTAGACGGCTTGCGGGATTCCGAAAGCGGGGGTACCCTATCCCCGATGAGTTCCCGCCTGCTTTTGGCCGCCCTGCTTATGTCCGCTCCCTCCCTCCTTCGTGCGGAGGACTTCGATTATGAAGCTCACGGATTTTGGAACAAGCAGTATTCCATTCCGAATGTGTACGAGACCTATATCGTCGAGGTGGAAGTAGCGGATGTATCTAAAACGCGCCGCCGGGTGCGGAAATTATTGAATGCGGCCGGGGCAAAAACGGCCGACCGGCAGAGAGCCCGGTATGTTCGGCAAAGGGAGATAATTCGTAAAACGCGGTCCACCGGAGGAACCTACAGCAGCAGCCAGCACAAGCCCGTCGGCCCCGGGGACCATAGCTCCGTTTGGGATGTCCCCACCAAAAAGGCGGATAAAACCGCCCAAGCAATTTTGAGGATGGGGACCATCCTGGAGTATAAGAAGCAGAATAAAGGTATGCGCGCGGGCTCGGGAACGGGCTCAATGGATGAGCTCCTGTTTAAATCGCAGGTTTTGGAGAAGGAATTCGGGACGATCAAGAAAGC
>JADFLK010000126.1 GCA_022564455.1 Bacteroidota bacterium | reverse complement strand
GTGGGGAATCCGAATACTGGATCGTCGGCCCCATGTTGGCGAGGTTGAAACCGAGGCTGGGCTCAATCTTTCCGTTGCCTATCTGCGGAGTCCAGAGCAGGCCAACGTCTACACCCACAGACACCCCCGCTTGCGTGGCCTGTCCCTCAACCTCAACGCCACCGGCAAGGTTGGAGTAGATCAGGCGGAGCCCGGTACCCACGGCCAGGTTCTCCATAATGTTGGTTCCGTACGAGGCGCCGATAGCAAGGTCATAGGACTTGAACTGACCAATAAGGTTACCCTGGGCGTCAGTCCGATCCTGTTCACCTAGATTCAGATAGGTGACATGCCCGGCAAAGGTGCCAATTCCCTCCACGGCGTACTTGCCCGCGAGGTATTCGTAAAACAGATCCGCTCCGAGGGCCGGCAGCCAGGGCGCGTGTGTGAAGGTGACCTCGGCACCAACCTGTCCCGCAAGTCCTGCAGGATTCCAGTACAGGGCGCTCGCGTTGTTGGCCACACCGA
This sequence comes from Bacteroidota bacterium, assembly GCA_022564455.1. The sequence continues at coordinate 6,234 of JADFLK010000126.1, read as the reverse complement.
CACCGGTCATGCCCATGCCGGCTGCGCGGCTGTCCGGCTCAATTTGCAGAAACGGCACCGCCGTCGTTCGTACAATCTGCGCCTTGGCAAGGCTCGTCCCGGCAACCGAAAGAACGGCAAACCCGAACGCAGCGATAAAAAAACGTGGGATGGTCATAAGTGTTAAGGGTTGATCTTGAGTTTGAGTGCGCGCGTAAGCAGCGCGGAAAGTACGGATGATGTTGTGGAGATAGCACCAGAATAACGCGAAAACGCTACCGAATCACGGCCAGGCGCTCGATGTGTTCGGCCACGTCTGTTTCGCCGTCTAGCCGGTCTACGGCAACCCGCAGGCGGTACAGGTATATGCCGGAGCCGAGCGCATCGAGGTCTTCGTCGAGGCCGTCGAAGGGAATCTGGACGAGGCCGCCCGTAAGGACTTCCTCCAACTCAATGGTGCGGACAGGGCGGCCGGAAAGTGAATAAATGCGGATCTGAATACGAGCCAGCGTACCGGGCGCCTGGTTGTGCTCAAACACGAACCGAGTGGCGCCCGTTGTTGGGTTCGGGTAATTATAGACGTGCCGCAGCGTGAGTTCATCCGAGCCCTCTCGCACGTACGTCAACTGGCCGGTAGATGAATTGTTGGCCACGTCCCATACCGTTACCGAGAGCGTGTGCGCCCCGGCTGCTTGCTCGGGCAACGGGAAGCGGATGACGCCGCTCTGATACGAATCGAGGTCGCCGAGGTAGAATCGGCCAATCTCAACTGTTTGGGTCGGGTCGTTATCCAACGTCAGCAGGAGTTCGTGGCCCACGCCCGTGCCCACCGTGTTGATACCGTGTTCGTCGAACAGATGCACCACCAGCGTAGCATCGTCACCAATCAGGCCGCCATCAACGAATGTGGAATCGTTGATAAACAGGCTCATTTGCGGGCCTTCGGAGTCGTTGAGCGGCGGGCCGGCCGTTTCGCTGATACGAAACTCTTCCGTAGTGCCCATGCCATCCACACCCGTCGCCGAGCGCACGAACGCTGAGATGCGGCCCGTCTCGCCTGTGTACGAAACGTCTCGCGGTACGATAAACTGCACGGTAAAGGCGCCGTTCCGAACCCGTGCACGGCCTCTGTAAATACGATCGGTCCTGACGTCGTAGTCGCCGTCGGTATAGACGGCGATTGACGGGTCGATCGGAATCGAGCGTAGGGCGTCAAACACTTCCAGATCTACTTCGCCTTCGAAGGCAAGATCGGGCAGGCCGTCGAACCCGAGTACCTGGCCCGTGATCTCGGCCAACTCGTTGGCGCGCAATTCGGGCAATCCGGCAATCCGAATGGAGGACGCGGAAGGGATGCCTGCTGTTGCACTGCCGGGGAGTGGCTGGCCGTTTACGGAAGTAATTGCAACGGGCCGCTGAGGCAGGCCAATCCGCATGGCCGGGTCGCCCAACATGCTAAACTTGCGGTTGTTGCCCTGCGCCCCAATATCACTGCCTTTCGTCAGGCGCATTATATCTCCGAGCCGCCTGGGGAGCCCGTCATCGTCTTTCTCCAGAAGCTCGTTAACCAACTGAAGGTTGAGACCCAGGTTGTACAAAAAGTGGCTGGATGACGCAAAAACAATCCGCACCGTCGTAAAGACGGCAATCGCTCCACCGTCTGAGGCCAGCAACAACAACTCGCCGCCGCTCTGCTTGTCCACCATATCAAAGCGGCCGAAAGAGCACGTGGCCGTCACAAAGATGGGCAGGTTGTCGAAGTTGTCGAACGTCTCGATGTCCTCGATCGTCAGCAACTTCTCGTCCGCCAGTGCAGTGTGCCCGCCGTGGCCGGAGTAGTTCCACACGAGCGTTCCTTCTTCGAGCACGCGCCGAATCTCGGCACGCGCCTCCGGGATACGTCGGCCTACAGACGTAACAACGTGTGGGTAGGATGTCGTGTAAATCTTCTGGATGTTGAGGTCGACAGCCGAGGTGTCCACCCTGTCCGCCACCACGTCCGCATTCTGAAGGTGCAGATCAACATCGCCTGAGCCAGGGAATTCGTCGTCTGCGACAACCGTGTACCGCGTCCGCCAGGCGCCAAATGTGGACGGATCATCGTAATGGATGATCTTGGCCACAACCGCGGCGGCTTCCTCGGCCGTACGCGAAGGAATGCGCCCGATACCTACGTCAACACGCTCGGATAAGAAGGGGCAACCGGGCGACTGGCAATCAGGGTCGGTGTACGTGCCTGTAGCCGTGTGCCCTTCCCACACCCACATACCTTCTTCATCGTCTAGAAATCCATGATATTCGTCCGATGTATACGATTCGAGAAGGACGAGGCTCTCGAACGTCTCGTAGGTAGGAATAAAGTTGTTGAAGTTGCCAGCTTCTGTTCGCCCCCGGTAATCGTAGTGGCCGTCTCCGAACAGAAGGACATACCGAGGCAGTTCGTTGGTCGTAGGGGCCCGGTCGTAAAGGAACTTCAGATAGTCCCGCACAGCGCGCATGTCCACCTTGCCGCCGGAGAACTCGTTGTAAATCTCGTTGATATCCACCACTACCGTCGCCAACCCATCGTTTGTGCGCCGGTGCGCCGCAAGATCTTCTGCCGCCGAACGGAAGTCGCTGTGCGTAACAATGATGTAGTCAGGATATCCTGCAATTGCATGCAGATTCTGAATGGCAACGACCTCGCCTGCAGCCGGCGTAGCAATTCGGCTGCTTCCGGTTACGAAAGCAACCAGTTCGTAAGGTGTGTCGCCAACGGCAACGTCTACTTGTGCGAGATACTGTCCGTCTTCGGCGCGGACGCCGACCGGTTTGATGTCCGCAGGGTTGGTGATGTCCCACACCTGCGGCTGGCTGGAAAATCCGCCCAACGAAAACTCGAAACGCCCGGACTCGCCACCGGGCGTATGGAAACGCAAAACGCCTTCGTGCGCATTGAGCACACGCGGATACACGGCCTCTGCCCAGTCGATCCACGCTATCGGATTGTTCTGCGTTCCCTGCATGGTCATGTTCAACCGAACCGCCCCGCCGCCGTTCACCGCTTGCTCCATGGTCGTTTCGGCCGTTCTACCAAGGGGCGATGTGGCACTGCCGAAAACAATGCTGCCAGGCCTCACCGAACCGAGTTCCTGCCCGCCGCTCGTAAACGAAAGCGTAACCGCAGGATTAGCGCGGGCAGCGGCGCGGATCCGATAGGTAACCGTTCCGCCCGCGAGACCCGGCGGAATGGTATCGAGCACCGTAATGGTTGAGAGCCCGACGGAGGTCTCCGCGCCCATCCATTCGAGACCGGAACCACCGCCGTTGCGAAACAGGTTGGTGAAGTCCTCTTCCACAAATATGCGGCCGGCGAACTGCGTTTGCCGCGCGGCGTCCGGCCACGCGGGGAATCCGGTACTGCCTACGCGTGCTCCATTGGCTCCGTCAACTCTCAGGAATACATAATTCGTAGCTGAGAAGTAGTTGATGTAATGCGCCCAGTGACTGTCATCCTCCCCGTCATCGGGGTCGGAGTCTGGTATCCAGGTCCAGCCGTTCGGGGCTTCCGCGTAGAAGAACAACGCGTCTCCTTCATCGAACGAACCATCTCCACTCCCCGTAACGAGCACCGCGTTCTCTACAAGATCCGGATGACGGTCATCCATGTTTACAGCCGGAACCGAGGCCCCTCCGTTCCCAAACACCTGCAAACTCGCAGGATTCAGACCGTTGACATTCACGCCCAGGCTTTGGAGGTACGCCCGATCGATCCGGTACATGCCCTCTCGTGTAATCGGGATCTTGTACCACGTTCCATCGGCAAGAGCACTGCGGCTTATGCCGAGGTGCGGATTCTGGAAACCGGCGCCACGCAGGTACGAACCCGAGCCGTAGCGAACCGAGATGAGCATGCGGCGGTACCGGCGAACGACGCCCCGCTCTCTATCAATCTGGAATAATCGCGCCGAAAGTGCGCCCGTCGGCACGCGGCGCTCCATACCCAACGCCACCACTTCGGCCGCGGGGATATCATAGTACCCCTGGGCTTCACGTAATTCTTCAGGTGATCGCTCCAGGGGACTCACGGAAGGCAGCCTGACTTCGTCGTAGTCGGCCGAGATCACTTCCACCACCGGCGACACGAGTGACGGGAGCGTAATGGTTTCGGACAGCGTGGCATACCCCTGTACGGCCGCGAGCATCAAGGCTTGCGGATTGGCTGCGTGGCGGCGAACCAGGTCGGCGAGGCTCCCGTTCCACGAGGCGCGGACCTCATACACGACCCCACGGGGCGTAGACTCGATGAGTCGAAGACTTGGCGCTCCGCCGCGTTGTGCGGGGTGAGCGACGCGCTGAACGCTGCTCGTGGGAGATGCCAGGCTTGATTGCACACCTCTCGCAATCTGCTGCGACTGCGACTGCGGCACCCATACCGCCATACCAACGATCAACAGGGCAAGGCCCTGGGTAGCGTAATTAGCGCATGATCGGCGCCGTGATGAACACATCGCGAAGCAGTGGGTTGCAGCCGTCAAACGGCTTTCGTACGTCGTTTGCGGCGTGAGGCCGCACGGAAGTAGCACCGAACCCTATACGCGATACCGGCTCTTGGCCGAATTGATTGCTGGATCTACTAGGCGAATGCGAAATATAGACCCGTCCCGAAGGCGGGACAAGGCCATTTAGGAGGGTACTAGTTAAATGGGTTGGATCTCATTCCGAAAATCAGTACCGTATCACTTAATTGTGCCCGCAGGCGTAACACTTACCGTCTATTATTTACTCGGTCGCCACATCGTGACGTTCATGGACGAGTCGCACGACGAAGGAACACCTTGCATGAATTGGGTTGCTGCGGATGCGCACAGTAGCCCTCTCGCCAGCGGCGTGTATTTCTACCAACTTCGTGTCGGTGATGAGGTTGAAACAGGGAGAATGACCTTCCTCGGGCAATGAACATCCGAACCAGTGGTGGAATTAGAATGGCAAGCCACTTTATGCGGGCGGCCCAGATCGGGCTCGTCCTCATCATGGTTGCTCCCAACGCAATGGCTCAGGAGGCGAGCTTCGCGGGTATCGGTTTCCCCCCTGACACTGGGACATCCAGCTCAGCCTGGGGGGTGAGTGCGGATGGACGCGTGATCGTCGGACAAGGTACGGGCCCAGCCGGGGCTATGCGATGGGAGAATGGCCAGATGGAGATCCTCGATGGTTTCAGCCACATTAGTTTCAGTATTTCAGCAGATGGCGCTGTAATCGTGGGATATGGAAACCAGGGGAACGGAGACGAAGCCTACCGGTGGGAAGATGGTGATACGATCGGCCTGGGTGACCTTCCCGGCGGCGATTTTGAGAGCTACGCATGGGATGTTTCCAGCGATGGTTCCGTCGTTGTCGGTTGGAGTGACGATGCGATTGGCATGCAGCCGTTTTGTTGGCAAGACAGCCTTATGGTGGCATTACCGCACCTGCCAGGCCGTGATAAAGGCTCGGCCTATGGCGTCTCATCAAACGGCCGCATCATCGCGGGAAGCAGCGGCGGTACGGTGGGTTGATGGTGTCGTTGAGGAGCTTCCACGCCCACCTGAGAGTAGCGTCTACATAGCCCGTGACGTGTCCTCGGATGGAACAGTCGTTGTTGGACAGTACTCGCCGAGCTCCCCCGTTGCAAACGGCGCAGAAGGTGCATTCATCTGGCGGGAAGGTGAGGGGACGACCACCATTCCGCCTCCCATCGATCCGAACGCGCTCATCCAGGCGCAAGCCGTTTCGGGAGACGGGCGCGTCGTGTTCGGTACTACTTCCTTTGGCGACTTTATCTGGACGGAGGAGACCGGAACGTGGCTCCTCAAGGATCTGCTGGAGGATGTCTACGGGCTCGACCTGACCGGGTGGGCTCTGGGCACGGTGGCGTACAACAGCGTCAATTACGACGGCACGGTAATCGTCGGGCAAGGATTTAATCCGGACGGAGACCACGAAGGCTGGCGAGCCGTGCTGCCGCCGTGGCCGGTAGCCTATGCGCCGGAGGCACCCCAACCGTCCGAATGGTCCGTGTCGGTTTTCCCCAACCCGGCGAGAGAGCGGGCTACGGTGCGGGTTACCCTTCCCGCCGTAGGCCACGCAAGCATAGACGTTCTGGATGTGCTCGGGCGGGTGGTCGCCGTGCTACATGAGGGGCCGCTTGCCGCAGGCGCCCACTCGTTTTCGCTTGGCACGGAGCGTCTTCCGGCCGGGGTGTACGTCGTGCGGGCAGATTTTGGGAAAGCGGGT
>JADFLK010000125.1 GCA_022564455.1 Bacteroidota bacterium | reverse complement strand
ATGTACCCAACCAGCCCGGACGACCTCCTCGACGTGTCGGACGCCAGCGAGCTCATGCCGCCCAAGTCCACCTGGTTTGAGCCCAAGCTCCGAAGCGGGCTGCTTGTCCATCGGTTTTAGTACTTCGTTCTTCGTTCTTCGTGCTTCGGTATCCTGATCCCAAAGAACGAAGCACTAAGCCCCAAGCGCGACCATGACCATCCTCATCGCCGATTCGTTCTCCGAGGCCGGGCGTGCGGCGCTCAAGCAGACCGGGCACACCGTGGTTTTCGAGCCGGGGTTGAAGGGCGGTGCGCTCACGAGTGTGCTTGCCGAGCACGAACCCGACGTCCTCATTGTGCGCTCTACGAAAGTGACGGGGGAGGATCTGGATGCCTCGCCCGATCTCGAACTGATCGTCCGCGCTGGTGCGGGCTACGACACCATCGACGTGGAAAGCGCCTCCCGGTGCGGAATCTTTATAGCCAACTGCCCCGGCAAGAACGCGGCTGCGGTGGCAGAATTGGCATTCGGGTTGATGCTGTCGCTGGACCGCCGTATCCCCGACAACGTGAGTGAGGCCCGCGAAGGGCGCTGGAACAAGGGCGCCTTTACGAAGGCACAGGGCGTAAAGGGGCGCACGCTTGGTCTGATAGGGATGGGGAATATCGGGAAGGAGATGGCAGTTCGCGCACGCGCCTTCGGCATGCACGTTATTGCGTGGAGCCGTTCGCTGACCGACGAAGCCGCTGCCGAGATGGGCATCTGTCGCGAGGTAAACCCGATTGACGTGGCACGCGAATCCGACGTCATCAGTGTCCACGTGGCGGCGACACCGGAAACGCAGGGACTCATCGGCCAGGACTTCATGGCGGCGATGCGTCCGGGCAGCCTCCTCATCAACACCGCCCGCGCGTCCGTGATGGATGAGGCCGCGGTAGCCAAGGCGATGGACGAGAAGAACATCCGCGTAGCCACGGACGTGCCCGCCGACGAACCTGCCGGTAAAGAAGGAGAGTGGCTTCATCCGCTCGTCGGGCACCCCAATTTTTACATCACCCACCACATCGGGGCGTCTACCGACCAGGCCACCGTGGCTATTGGAGACGAGGCTGTTCGCGTGGTCCTCACCTACGCCGACACCGGTCTGGTTGAGAACTGCGTCAACCTTGCGGACCAATCTCCGGCCACGCACTTGCTCACGGTTCGGCATCTCGACAAAGTGGGCGTACTCGCAAGTGTGCTGGATGCAGCCCGCGAGGCCGACTGGAATGTGCAGGAGATGGAGAACCTGATCTTTGCCGGCGCCGAGGCCGCCTGCGCTCGTATTCGTTTTGATGGAAGGCCCGACGCAGAGGCGCTACGACGCATCAATGAGCAGCCCGATGTGCTCAACGCGACAATTATTGCGCTTTGAGCGAGAGGAGCACTGTGCTATTTGCTTCGCATGTTGGAGTTGGCTTCTCAAATGCACTCAATAGCGCCTCTTGTTCCAAAGCTTTGCGTTTTCCGGCTCTCTGTAAGAACGCGGCCGTTCTACAGCACGCATTTGTCTGAGGATCCGGCCTGTGCCGTGGTGATGGAGTTGTTCGACGCGATGCGTGCAGGCGACAGCACACGCGTCCGCCTACGATTAGGGAATCCGAAATTCCTCAAGCGTCTCCAGCACCACATCCGGTTCGTGCTCCGCAAGCTCATCCACCGTAAAATGACCAGTCGCCACACCAACAGTGGTCGCGCCGAATAGCTTACCACACTCGATATCGCGCGGCGTGTCTCCAATTACAATGACATCCTTGCCCGAAAATGTCCGGCCCGTGTGCTTGGCGGCGCGGTCCACGGCGAACTGCGGAAGATGATTCCGCTCCTCCGCATCACATCCGAACGCCCCAAACGGGAAGAACTCGTCGAGGCTGATCTGCGACAGCTTGAGGTAGGCCATCTCCCGCACGTTGCCCGTGAGTAATCCAAGTTGTACATCGTCCTGATTGTGAAAGCGCTCGACGAGTTCGATGGCGCCGGGCAACCCTCTAACATCAGCAGTGGGCAAATACCCTCGTGCGGCCTCCTTGTAGGCTTCAAGCGTTTCGGTTACAGCTTCCTCAATCGTGCCGCCAAACTCGCCGCCACGCTCGACATCCAGCATGACGATCTCGCGAAAGATCTGAGGATCGGTCTTGCCCGAGAACGAGATGCCGTCGAACGAGAGCGACCGACCGAAAACGTCCGCGAGCGCCTGGCTGACGGCTGTTTTGTCAAGGCCCCTGATAGTCAGCAGGGTGCCATCAATGTCAAACAAAAGTAGCTTCATTCTCCGTACTGCTCAGCGAAATACTCCCGATACGACTCATCCATCACTGCGTCCAGCCACTCGCGGTTGCTGAGGTACCAATCCACTGTCTCGCGCATCCCTTCCTCGAACGAGTGCGCCTGTTTCCAGCCGAGTTCGTTTTCCAGTTTGGAGGGGTCGATGGCGTAGCGGAAGTCGTGGCCGGGGCGGTCGGTGACGAAGGTGATTTGCTCACGCGCTGTTCCGGGTTCACGCCCGAGAGCCGCATCAACCAGATCGCAAATGGTTTCTACGACGACCAGGTTCTTCTTCTCCGCCCGTCCGCCGACGCAGTATGTCTCGCCGTCGCGGCCGTCGCGGAGGATGAGGTCGATGGCCTCGGCGTGGTCCTCTACGTGCAGCCAGTCGCGGACGTTGGCGCCTTCGCCGTAGACCGGAAGCGGTTCGACCGCAGCGGCCTTCACGATCATCAGCGGAACCAGCTTTTCAGGGAATTGGAACGGCCCGTAGTTGTTCGAGCAGTTCGAGATCACGACCGGCAAGCCGTACGTGTCGTGGTAGGCACGCACGAGGTGATCCGAACCTGCTTTTGAAGCTGAATAGGGCGAATGAGGGTCGTACGGGGTAGTTTCGGAAAACGCGCCCGTGTCGCCAAGCTCGCCGAAAACCTCGTCCGTGGAGACGTGGAAGAAGCGGACATCGCCAGGCGATCCGTCTTCCATCCAAGTCTTTCGCGCGGCATCCAGCAGCGTGGCCGTGCCCACCACATTCGTCCGCACAAACGCCAGCGGATCGAGGATCGAGCGGTCCACGTGGCTCTCGGCGGCGAAGTGGATGACCGTTGAGAAGGCGTGCTCATCAAACAGACGCTTGACCAGTTCGCCGTCTGCGATATCGCCGTGGACGAACGTGTAGTTCTCGGCGTCTTCGATGGCTGTCAGGTTGAGCAGATTACCCGCGTACGTAAGTAGATCGAGGTTGACGAACTGCATGTCTGGATTCTTCGGAACCGCCCGAAGCAGATAGTTCGATCCGATAAACCCGGCGCCGCCGGTGACGAGGATGGATGTGGGGGAGTGGGGCATAGTGTAGGGATTCCAACGTACCGAAGATAGAATGACAGTGACACTTGAATCGTGATTTCAGTAGGAATGCTTGAAAAGAACCCCTCCCTTTCTAAGGGAGGTGGCCGAGCGGAGCGAGGTCGGAGGGTTTGCCGGAGGCAGCGAGAAGCCCCGAGCCGTCGCCCGCATGCTGCATTTTGCCAACCTGCGGACAACCCCCACCCCGCTACGCGGGGAGCCCCCTTGGGAAGGGGGCGGTTTTCTTTCTACACCGTAGCTTCCATCAAAGAAACCCCTTCCCCATGCCGACTCAGGCCACCCTCTTCGACGAGAAGACCACGAACGGACAATCCGCGACTCGCGAACGCCTCTACCTCGCAGACGCGATGGCACTGGCCTACCGTGCCCACTTTGCGTTCATCCAGCGCCCGCTCATCAACTCGAAGGGCCAGGACACGTCGTGCATTTACGGGTTCACGGCCAGCCTGATCAAGTTGCTGGAGGACGAGAAGCCGGACCACATCGCGGTGGTGTTCGACGCGCCGGGCAAGACCTTCCGCGACGACATCTACGAGCAGTACAAGGCGCACCGCCCACCCATGCCGGACGGCATCCGCGAGGGCATCCCGTACATAAAGAAGATCGTCGAGGCGCTCGACATCCCGGTCATCGAAGTTGCCGGTGTGGAGGCCGACGACGTAATCGGCACGCTGGCCAAGAAAGCCGAGGCCGAGGGCGTCGACGTGGTCATCATTTCGCCCGACAAGGACTTCCGCCAGCTCCTCAGCGAGCACGTGTCGATGCTCCGCCCGGCCTACCGCGGCGAAGGATTCAACATGGAAACCATCGAGACCTTCCGCGAGAAATACGGCGTCGAGCCCATCCAGTTCATCGACGTACTTGCGCTGATGGGCGATGCGGCAGACAACGTGCCCGGTGTTCCTGGTATTGGTGAGAAAACAGCTCTAACGCTGCTCCAGGAGCACGGATCTGTGGAGAAGCTGCTGGAGATTGCGGGAGATATCAAGGGCAAAAGAGCCCGCGAAGGCCTCACCGATCACGCCGACGACGCGCGGATGTCGAAGGAGCTCGTCACCATCAAGATCGACGTGCCGCTGTCGATCGACTGGCACACGCTGCAGAAGACGCCGCCCAACATGCCGGCCGTCCACAAGCTGTTCGACGAGCTGGAGTTCGGGAAACGGCTGCGTGATCGGGTGGTGAAGTATGCGTCGGGAGAGGGTGTACCGGCAGAAGAGACTGCCGCGCCTGCGCAAGAGGCCGAGCCGGCGACATCGCTGGATCTGGACAACGTCGCCTACACCATCGCTTTGGCGAAGGGCGATCTCAAGGCCGCCGCGAAGCACATCGAAGGCCAGCCCGAGTTCTGCTTCGACACCGAGACGACCTCGAAGGACCAGATGATGGCGTCGCTCGTGGGCGTCGCTATTTCGGCGGATGAGGGCAAGGCCGCATACCTCCCCACGCCGCTGCCCGACGGCACGCAAACCGACGCCATCCTCGACGCCATTCGGGGTCCGCTGGAGGACGAGTCGGTGCTCAAAATCGGCCACAACCTCAAGTACGACATCACCGTGCTCGCCCGGCATGGCCTCCGTGTGCGCGGGCCGCTGTTCGACACGATGGTGGCGCACTATCTCGTGGATGCTGAGGCGGGCCACAAGTTGGACGACGTGGCCAAGGCGTACCTCAACTACACGCCGCAGCCGATCTCGGATCTGATCGGGGAGGGGAAGGACCAGATTTCGATGCGCGACGTGCCCATCGACAAGGCCGGGCCGTACGCCTGCGAGGACGCCGATATTACGCTCCGCCTCGTGCCCGTCCTCCGCAAGAAGCTGGAGGACGACGGACTCAAGAGCATCGCAGAGGACATCGAGTTTCCGCTGATCCACGTGCTCACGGACATGGAAATGTTGGGCGTGAAAGTGGACAAGGAGATGCTCGAAACCATCAGTGTTGACTTCGCGAAGCAGATCGAGCGGCTCCAGAAGGAAGTCTACGAGGCCGCTGGAACCGAGTTCAACATCGCCTCGCCGAAGCAGATCGGGGAGATCATGTTCGGTCCGAAAGAGGCCGGCGGGCTTGGGCTGGAGCCGGTCGAGAAGACATCCAAAGGCCAGCCGAGCACGAACGAGCGGGTGATGAACATCCTCGCCGCCGAGCACGAGTTGCCGCGCCTGATTCTCGAATGGCGCAAGTACTCAAAGCTGAAGAGCACCTACGTCGACAAGCTGCCGGAGCTGATCCACCCCGAAACCGGCCGCGTCCACACCGACTTTAACCAGACCGTTGCGGCGACGGGGCGGCTGTCCTCCAACAACCCAAACCTCCAGAACATCCCCATCCGCTCGGACGAGGGTCGGGAGATCCGCCGGGCGTTCGTGGCTGAGGATGGATTCCAGCTTCTCTCGGCCGACTACGCGCAGATCGAGCTGCGGATCATCGCCCACATGAGCGGCGACAAGGGGCTGGTCGGCGCGTTTAATGAGGGGCTGGACATCCACGCGGCAACGGCCTCCAAGGTGTTCGACGTGCCGCTCGAGAACGTGACGCGCGAGATGCGGGGCAACGTCAAGCAGGTCAACTACGGCATTCCGTACGGCATCTCGGCGTTCGGCCTCGCGCAGCGGATGCGCATCGGGCGCAGCGAGGCTCAGGCCCTCATCGACCAGTACTATGCCTCCTACCCCGACGTGCCGCGCTTCCTCCATCAGATGGTGGAAGCGGCCAGGGACAAGGGCTACGCGGAGACCATGCTTGGGCGAAAACGGTGGCTACCGGCGCTCAAGAGCAACAACCAGCATATCCGCGCGGGCGCCGAGCGCGTGGCCGTGAACATGCCCATCCAGGGCACCCAGGCCGATATGATCAAGCTGGCGATGGTCAACATCCACCGCCGCCTCGCCGATGAAGGCCTCAAGAGCCGGATGATCCTGCAGGTCCACGATGAACTCGTATTCGAGGTCGCCGACGACGAAATCGAGACGATGAAGGCGCTCGTCACCGAGGAGATGAAGACTGCCTTACCGCTCGATGTGCCGATTGAGGTTGGGCTGGGCGTGGCGGATAACTGGCTGGATGCGCATTGAGTACAAACCTCAAACTGTCTCTCCCGCGCAGGCGGGAGCCTATTCAGCACTTCAGCTAGTGCCTACGGGTGACCTATATTCGGCGTTTGCACTCCGAAAGCATCTAGCTAACTGACCGGAATGGGTTCCCGTACCCGCCTTCGCGAGCACAGGCTCTTCGCGGGGATGACGAAATGTTGTTTATGAAGTGTTCGACTGGCATTGCGAACTCGGGCGAGGAGTTTCGGGAGCTGATTTTGCGAGAAACTGACGGGCACAAGACGTACCTTGACATGAAACAACATGTTCACCGAAGCACGAGCG
>JADFLK010000124.1 GCA_022564455.1 Bacteroidota bacterium | reverse complement strand
CTTCCACGAGCACCGCTCGGAAACCGAGATGCTGCGCTACCTGAAGCGCCTCGAAAACCGCGACCTCTCACTGGTACACAGCATGATCCCGCTCGGGTCGTGTACGATGAAGCTCAACGCGACGGCCGAGATGATGCCGATCACGCTGCCCGGCTTCTCAAACCTACATCCGTTTGCACCGGTGGCGCAGGCGAAGGGCTACCACGCCATGATGGAGGAACTCCGCGACTGGCTCGCCGAACTGACCGGCTTCGCGGCTGTGAGCCTCCAGCCGAATTCCGGAGCAATGGGCGAGTACACGGGGCTGCTCACCATCCGCGCTTACCATCTCTCCAGAGGAGATGAGCAACGGAACGTGTGCCTGATCCCGTCCTCGGCGCACGGCACCAACCCGGCCAGTGCAGTAATGGCAGGCATGAAAGTGGTCGTGGTGAAGGCCAACGAACGGGGCGAGGTGGACATGGACGACCTCCGCGCCAAAGCCGAAGAGCACGCCGGCGATCTTGCCGCGCTGATGATCACGTACCCATCCACTCACGGCGTTTTTGAGACGACGATTCGGGAGATGGCCGAGATCATCCACACAAATGGCGGCCTCGTGTACATGGACGGCGCGAATATGAACGCGCAACTTGGGCTGTGCCGCCCGGGCGACTTCGGAATGGACGTGTGCCACCTGAACCTGCACAAGACGTTTTCCATCCCGCATGGTGGCGGCGGACCGGGCATGGGGCCGATTGCTGTCACGAAAGAACTTTCGCCGTTTCTCCCCGGACACCCGGTCGTTGAAAACGTCGGCGGTGACGATGGTATTGGCGCCGTGGCTGCTGCGCCCTACGGGAGCGCGTCCATCTTATTGATTTCATGGGCCTACTGTGCCATGATGGGCGGGGAAGGCCTCAAGCGTGCGAGCCAGTTCGCTATCCTGAATGCCAACTACATGGCCAAGCGTCTCGATGGTCACTATGTCGTGCTCTATCGTGGGCTGGGGGGCCTCGCCGCGCACGAGTTCATTCTCGACATACGGCCGTTTCAGAAGGTGGGTGTTTCCGCGGAGGACATTGCCAAGCGGCTCATTGACTATGGCTTTCACGCCCCGACGATGAGTTGGCCCGTCGCCGGAACGCTGATGATCGAACCGACGGAGAGCGAATCCAAGGCCGAACTCGACCGTTTCTGCGACGCCCTCATAGCCATCCTCGCCGAAATCCAGGCCATTGAACTGGGCATGGCCGACCGCGAAGACAACGTCCTCAAGAACGCGCCGCACACGGCTGCACACGTCGTCTCCGATGATTGGACGCATCCGTATTCCCGCGAGCAAGCGGCCTATCCCGCACCGTGGACCAGAGAAGCCAAGTTCTGGCCGTTCACCGGCCGCGTAGACAACGCCTTCGGCGACCGCAACCTCGTGTGCTCGTGCCCGCCGGTGGAGGAGTATGTGGAAATGGAGGGTTAGGGCCGTGTTTCCTCGTAGAGCTTCCGGAACGTCTCGACAAGAGGCGATTCCAGGACGGCTTCCATCTGTTCAAGCCAGTGCAGGATGCAGTCGGCGTCGACATCTGGGTTTTTTAGAAGGACGTTGCGAACATCCACCAGATCGATCGCCCGGCCGGCGACTACTTTAAGAATGAGCAAGTCCTCAACGGAGGCAAAGCGAACACCTACGTCGCCGAAGACTCTTGTCTGCGCACGATTGATAGCCAGGCGCTCGTACTCCGACGATGAGAACACCAGATCGACGCGCGTGCCCGTCGCGCGATCAACGCAGGGATACACGTAGGATTCACGAGCGAGCGAAAGCGCACCCTCGTCGGGCGTGAGGTTTAATTAATCCGCAAGACGCACAACCTCCCCCACCTGATCGGGAGCCAGGCCAAGGACTATATCCACATCCTGTGTAAACCGCAGCTCACCGTACACCAAGACGGCCTGCCCGCCAATAACCATGTAGAATATCTCGGCGGCATCAAGCGCCAGGGCCAACCTGGCAAGAAGCTGCTCAAACATTGAGCACCCTGGCTAGGCGAATCTTTGCCTCCAGGTCGCCGAAGGATCTTGTTTTATCTATCACTCCGAGAAACTTCGCATGCTCGTACAAAGCATTTACAATCCGCAGGCTTTGCTCATGGTCCGGCGGTCTGCTACGAATGTACGCATCCTCAAACCCTCTCGGCTTTTTCGGATTTCGGATCATGGGCCTGGCGGCGTTCGCTTGATACCGTCTACCCATTGCGACCGAACCTGGTTTCCAGCCGAGTACTACCGCGCATCCGCCAGATCCGCCGAGCGCAGCAGGTTGTACGGATTGACGGGCGTTCCGCGGCCCGATCCGTTTTTATCGAGTACCTGGAAATGCAGATGCGGCCCACGTGCATTGCCGGTTGAGCCCACCGTTCCAAGTACATCGCCCTGGCTTACCTCAGCGCCGATTTCAATGCCATCTTCATAGGCGTCCATGTGCGCATAGTAGTAATCGTAGTGGCCGTTGGCACTGGTGAGGTAGAGCGTGCGGCCACCCAGGCGGTTCCAGTGCTTCCGAGTAATAGTGCCGTCCACGACTGCAACGAGGGGGGTGCCCAAGGGTGCCGAGATGTCGATGGAGCGGTGCGTGCGGCCGCCCGAGCGCGGCGAATTGAAGGAATCCGACAGGTCGCCGGGTTCGATACCAACCACAGGAATCATCAACCCTGACGACGCCGAAACAGGAGGGTGTGCTGCGGGCGCGGTGCGTTCACCGTTACGCTCCGAAGACCGTTCAGCCGAAGCCGTGCGAACCGGTGGGGCTTCAGCCCGATCCGTTACCCGTACATCCTCGCCCACCGGACGTGCCCAGCCGTTGGGGCGCAACCCCGGGGACATGTTTGCGCAGGCGGAAAGAACAAACGAGAGTGCGGCGAGAAGCGCAAGGGAGAAACGCATGGCGGAAGGGGCGGATTCAATTATTGTATCGGCGAATGCGGGATTGGCAATAAGCCACCGCGCCAAATAAACAGGGATGCCTCAATCGAGGCATCCCATTGACTTGCTACACGTTTCCGGCCGTGTTATACCGTGCCTATGCACGGGCGATGTTGAGGAAATCGCCCAAGTCTTCTGTCTTTGGCATCTTCACATCGCCATCGGCAGAGAGAGCATCAAGGTAAAAGCGCGCGAAGGCTGCGCGTTCTTCCGAGCTGGCGTCGGTCTCGTCAAGCAGTTCTGTAACATCAGCGAACTGAGCTTCGGCGATCTCGCCAGCGATGTAGCGGCCGAGTAAAAGTGACAGGGCTTCGGCGCGTTGGAGGGGGTGAGCGGATGTCATGGCAAAGGGTGTTGGGTGAATTGTGTCTGCCCTATCACAAGCGTCGTGCCAACTTCAATAATCCTTCAAATGGGTGTCAGCAATACGTTTTGACCCGTACGTTCGGTCCACAATGCATTCCTGTTCCACCCACGAAAGAGCCCTTTTACCTTGTGTTCTGGCCTCATTTGCCGTTCTTGAGAATCGAAATGAACCTGCTTACCAATCTCCTCCTCCGCTTAGACTACCACTTTGGGACCTCAAAGCAACTCGTGTACACATTCAACAATCATCGCCTACATAACTACAACCAGACTAGAGTTCGAGAACACCATCAGCAACATCCTCGACCGCGTTCTACAGCACGAAATGCAACCGTAGTTCGGCCCGGCACGCACGCTCTACCCTCAAGCTGCGTAATCACGACCTCATGTAATCACACCAAAACAATCTGCTTCCGTAAGCGCGCCACTGGAATATGGAGCTGTTCGCGGTACTTGGTGACGGTGCGCCGGGCTATCCGGAAACCTTTCTCAGCGAGCATGTCGGCAAGGCGCTGATCGCTGAGGGTTTTTGCCTTGTCTTCCGCGTCGATCATCCGGTCAATGAGTGCTTTTACCTCTTTATTGGAGACCTCTTCGCCGCTCTCGGTGGTCAGGCCTTCCGAGAAGAAGTACTTCAACTCGTACACACCGAACTCGGTCTGCACGTACTTGCCATTCACCACGCGCGAGATCGTCGAGATGTCCATCCCTATGCGCTCGGCGATGTCTTTCAGGATCATTGGCTTCAGGTGTCCTTCGCCCTTGCGGAAGAAGCCTTCCTGCAAGCCCACCAGCGTGGTCATCACCTTTAGCATGGTCTGGCGGCGCTGGTTGATGGAATTGATGAACCACCGCGCGCTCTCCATCCGCTGCTTGAGGAAGGTGCGCGTCTCGCCGGCCTGCCCACTCTCCCCTGCGCCCTTCTTTTTTTCTGCTGAGAGCTGGTTCCACATCTGCTTGTAGCCTTTGCTGATGCGGAGTTCGGGCGCGTTTTTGCCGTCCAGGGAAATACGGAACTCGTCGTCCTCTACGGCTACGGTGAAGTCGGGCGTAACGTAGTTGGTCTGTGCGGAGAACTCGCCTTCGCCGGGCTTTGGGTCGAGGCTGACGATGAGATCGTAGGCTTCCTTTAGCCCTCCCTCATCGATACCAACCTTACGCATGATCTGCTCGAAGTGCTTCATCGTGAATGCTTTGTAAGCATCCCGGAGCATGGCCACGGCGTTCTCGCGGCCCGGGATGTCCTCGGGCAACACCTCCAGTTGTACCAGCAGGCACTCGCGCAGATCACGCGCTGCGATGCCCACCGGATCAAGCCGCTGGATGCGGGAGAGGACACGCTCAATGTCGTCCTCCGTCAGCATGAGCCCCATATTAAACATCACATCGTCGATGATGGACCCCACGGGACGGCGGAGGTAGCCGTCCTCATCAATCGAACCAATGATCTGCTCGGCAATCATCTCCTCGTGCTCGTCTAGGTTTAGCATGCCCACCTGCTCGCGGAGGTTCTCCGCCATCGTGCTCGTGTGGACCAGGGGCGTATCGCGTTCCTCCTCCTCTGCGGAGCGATCGACCTGCGCCTTGTAGCCATAGAGGTCATCCGGCGCGTTCAGGAACTCGTCCCAGTTGAACTCGTCCTCGGGGTCCCCTTCACGCTCGTCGGCAGCCGCTTCGGCCTCGGCTTCGGAAGCCTCCGATTCGGTTTCTGGCCCCTCAATCTCAAACTCTTCCTCCTCTTCGCCTTCCTCAAGAACCGGGTTGGTCTCCAATTCGGCTTTTATTCGCTGCTCCAGGGCGAGCGTGGGCAGTTGCAGCAGCTTGATGTACTGAATCTGCTGCGGCGACAGCTTCTGCTGTAGGGACTGCCTTTGGTGGAGGTTGAGCATGGCGGGAGAATGAAGTGGTCCGGCGTGGCCGGAGCGGTGTGGCGGGTATTATCGGCCTGTTTGGGAACGGTATTAAGGCCGGTTGACGACAATGAACGTCATTCTGGTAGTGTGGCAGAGAGGGCTTCGCGGCGATCTGCAATCGTTGCTTGAAAACGTGCAAACCAATTGGGTCCGTACTTGCGCGTAAGAGGCTTGCGAAGGAAGTCTGTTAACTGCGTTTCCGTCCGCCGGCCGTGCTTAATACCCGGTTTGCAGAGGTCGATTTGCTCGTAATTGAGTACCTCGATGGCCTCGTCACCGGTTCCGTGGGTCTCCACGCGGATGGGATAGAGGTGGCAGGAGATGGGTTTCTCGAAGTCGAGACGCCCGGCAGTGAACGCTTGCTGGAGCGCACATTTCGCGACGGTTTTGTCGTACGTCACAAACACGCATTCTCGTCCACCAACCGTGGTCGTACCGTACTTACCAGGCTCCTCCTCAGTCCAAACGCCTACGCGAGCGATAACCTCCAGCGCCTCCGGCCGAAGTTTGTGCCTTACGACAGGAAACGCGGCTTCGAGCTGCTCGCGCTCGTCAGGTTCCAGCGGCGCGCCGTGGTCGCCATGCACGCAACAGCCGCCAAGGCACTGCCCAAGATGGCAGGCAAACGGCGCGTCAAGCACCGTATCAGAGATAAGGACATGATCGACAGCAAACATGGTTCCAACGTAGCCAGAGGGCTGAGGGTTGTCAATTGAAAACGGCAGTGTGCGGTAGGGTGTGGGTTTGGTGAGTGGATGAGAGGGTGTGGGGAAGAATGCGTGGGGAGACGGAGAACAGGGGGCAGGGAGCTTTTGGATATCAGATTTCGAGGGCAGGGGTCAGAAGGCCAACACCGAAGCATGAAGGCCGAAGCTCTCCTTTTTTCTGTTCCCCCTTCAGCACTCATCTTTCCTGCCCGTCCTTACCTTCCAGAAACCGCCACACGTCATGACCCAGCCCCCCACCAGCGGCCCCGTCGATGCCATGCGTGGCGACGAGGACTTCGAGAAGGCCCTCCGCCCGACCAGGCTCAACGAGTTCATTGGGCAGGAACGCATCAAGGACAACCTGCGCGTGTTCATCACGGCAGCACTCCAACGTGGCGAAGCACTTGATCACGTAATCCTGTCAGGGCCACCGGGGCTTGGCAAAACAACGATGGCGCACATCATTGCCTCCGAGATGGGGGCAACGATCAAGAGCACGAGCGGCCCGGCTCTGGACAAACCGGCCTCCATTGCGGGCCTGCTCACGAATCTGGAAGAAGGCGACATCTTCTTCATCGACGAGATCCACAGGCTGAGTCCGATCATTGAGGAGTATCTCTACTCGGCGATGGAGGACTATGCGATAGACATCCTGATCGACTCGGGGCCTAGCGCCCGCAGCGTTCGGATTTCGCTTCCCCCGTTTACACTCATCGGCGCCACGACGCGAAAGGGCCTCCTCACGGCTCCGCTCCGCTCCAGTTTTGGCATCGACTTCCGGTACGACTACTCCAAAGCAGATCTC
>JADFLK010000123.1 GCA_022564455.1 Bacteroidota bacterium | reverse complement strand
AAAACAAAAGGAAGAAGTAACCGCATCACACTTCCTCTAACAAAATTGAGATCTCCGTTGCATCGTCGGCTACTCGCTCGGTAGGCGCATCACCCCACAGCCGTTCGAGGTCGTAGTACGAACGAAGCTCTGGATTGAACACGTGGACCACGAGATCAAAGTAATCCAGCAAAATCCAGCGGGAAAAGCCCGGAATACCTTCTCTGTGTGATGGCCGCTCACCCGCTTCGTCTTTCAGCTTCTCCACCACCGACTCTACAATGGCGCGAATCTGCACATCGGTCTCGCCCGTGCAGATCACGAAATAGTCCACCTCGTCCGAAATACCACGCAGGTCCATCACCGTCACATCGATCGCTTTTTTCTCGTGGGCAGCATCAATGGCCAGGCGTGCAAGATGGCGCCCAGCTACGGGGCTGGACCGCCTTTTGCGTGCGGATGTTGACGTGGAAACTGCCGGCATAGGGTTTGAGCTCACGTGTGTGCTAAGAGGCTGTTGAATTACCTACTCTGCCGAGGCAAGCGCAACTCGAGCGAGGTCAAGGCGCGAGATCGCAGTCGAATCACTGAATCGGCCCCGCTCCGCATTGCTGCGGGATGTCTCACAGTACTTCGGGGCAACGCAGAGATCGGCCGAGTTGCGCCGTCGCAGACCGGATGAGGTATTTCAACAGTTTCCTAAGGCCTAAAGGGTTCAAGAGAGAGGTAGTCATTGCCAATGATGACGGAAACGTCCAGGTAGTAGTCCTGGCGGATGTCTTCGCGGATGCGCTCGTACGGGAGCCCAAGGGCAGAGGCTACGCGCTGTGCCGCCCGTGGGTTGCCCACACGGTCCACAACGAACGACGAATCGATACCGAAGCTCGTATGATTCCCGTTCTCAACCACATCAAAACCGCGGCTGCGGAGGTAGTGCGTAGCTGTGCTTGCAAGGCCGGACTCCCCAACGCCGTTGCGGACTTCCACCTGAATGCGATCGCCCAAAAGTTGCCCGGGGTTGTCTTCGCGGATCGGGTCCGTTCGCGGAACGAAGACGCGTGTCGCCAGGCCATATACAAGCACAATCAGAACCACGGCGGCCGCTGCAATGGCCGCGTTCAACAACGCGTTGCTCAAGCGAGATCGACTCAAAAAGTGTAATTCAGGTTGGCCCTTGACAGCCCGTTGAAGAAGTGCCCTGCCGCCGAAGCGAGTGCATCTCGGTCGAGATCGAGGAGCCCCACAATACTGCGGGGCAACGCGAAGATCGGCTGAGAGTCCCGCCGCATGGCGGGCAGGCAGGATGATTTTTTCTCAACGGGCTGTTGAAACGCCGGCGGCACCCCGGAAGGTCCGGCGTGCCGCACGATAGCTCAAGTCCGAAGACAGAACATTAATAACCACGCCAAAAAAGTGCGTCCGAGTCGGAACCATAGCGCGCGTGGAGGCTCGTTCCGTAGCTACCAGGCATATATCCGTAGCCTCCATATCCGTAACCCCCGTAACCGTACGGCGAGGCGTAGGAGCCGTATGGGCTCCGCCCGTAGGCGCCCATCGGGTTCTGCTGGATTTGCAGACGAAGGACTGAGTTCTCGGTGGGCCGGTACGCGATCTCCGCGTTCCGGAGGAAAACCCGCGCCGGTGTGTTCTGGTCGAACCCGAGCGCCTGCTGGACATCAGCCGAACCAAACGGCGAGTGCGCTACGCCAACATCCACACGCGCGGCCAGTCTGCTGCTCGGTTGCCATTGCAGGCTCGTTGTGTAGATGCCGAGGCCAAGGCTGCCGCCGGCATAGCCGGTATACGAAAACTCGTACGAATGGCCGATTCTCAGCGTCTGCGTATTGAACAACCCTGAAAGCGTAAGCGGCCTCTGCGAGTCGGTTAACACCACTGGGGCAGGGCCTCCCGGCAGATCGGTGCGAAGCTGTGCATAAGCCGACGCTGACGAAATGAGCACGATCAGCAGAACAATTAAAAGGATGCGCATGGGCACAGGGGGATGGTTGGCGCTAGAATAGGTGCGCAGATGGGTTGCGTCAATACACATAGCCACACCTTTTGTTCTTATTGTCGCACTGGATGTGGGGTAGAACGATGTGCCCTCGCCTTCCATATTCATTTGTTGGGTTCTGTAACCTGAAAGGGCGCGCCCCGTTCAGGATTTCAACCTTAAAAATCCCACCCGCCCACCACCATCCTCACCGTGGCTCGCTTCGCTTTCCGATTCGCTGTGTTTGCCACTCTGGTGGTGGTGGCCGGAGCGCTTTCGGCAGAGTTGGGCTTTCTATCCTTTAACCGCCCGGCGCACTTACGCTACACGATTCGGGGGTTGGATGTCTCGCACCACCAGGGTGCCATCGACTGGCGAACGGTGCGTAACGAGGATGTCGATTTTGTGTTTATCAAAGCCACGGAGGGTGTTGACTGGATCGATCCCAGATTCGATGAAAACTGGTCGGGCGCTGAGGCAGCGGGCATCGCCCGAGGCGCTTATCACTTCTTTCGTTTCTGCAAACCGGGCGAGGAACAGGCTGCACACTTTTTGGCAACGGTGCCGCCGGAGTCTGACACCCTGCCGCCTGCCGTGGATGTGGAATACACGGGCAACTGCGGACGGCGTAACAGCACGGAGGCCATCCGAGGTGAGCTAAAAACCTTCATTGAGATCGTCTCGGAGGCCTACGGCCGCACGGCGCTCATCTACGCCGACTCCGACGCGTACCGCCGCATTATCGCCGGGCATTTTGAAGACATCCCGCTCTGGGTTCCGACGCTCGGCGACGAACCTGATCTGGGCGACGGCCGCGACTGGACGTTCTGGCAGCACAACCACCTGGGCCAAATTGACGGCATCCAAAGCCGGGTGGATCTCAATGTGTTCGCGGGCAGCCGCTGGACGTTCGGGCGGCTGGTGGACTAGTGGATTACGATGATGCCCTTGGTGGCTAAAAAGCCGCGGTCGTTTGTGATGCGTACTTGGTATAAACCGTTGGCCCAGCGCGCTGTATCCAGTTCGAGGATGTGCTCTCCAGATGACCGTTCGCCCAGCAACAACGATTCGACCTTTCGTCCTTGCAGATCGAACACGCCGAGCGTCACTCTGCCGGGCGTATCCAACACGTACGTCAACGTTGCAGTTGAACGAACCGGATTGGGGAAGATGCTCAATTGATTGTGTCGCTCCGGTAATTCCGGATAGCCTTCGTTGGCAACCACAACAACGGGATCGCCGTACTCGACTCCATTGAGGCGTGCATAAGCGAGGCTCGCACAGGTTGAACATCCAGGGTCGCCAAACCACCAACCAAGCAATCCCACATCCGAAAGAACATCCGCTCCACTGGCCAGCGTGGAGTAGATTTTATGAGTAATCGGCCCGTCGAGGATCGTTCCAAGCAAATCATAGCTCTCATGCAGTTCTCCGTAGATGAAAAATTCCTGCTCCCCTCCATTCGGACAAACCGTTTGAATCCAGTCGCCACCCGACGAAAATGGGGCATCCAGACTACACGGATATGCCCCCCACTGAATCTCACTTCCTGATTCGCGTCGCTGGACAACAGATGCCGTCAGCTCATCCAACCGGACCAAAGAGTATTCTTCCGAGCATGTAGCCGTCTCACCCTCTCGCTGTCCACAACTCTCCACAAGGAAGTACGGTATTCCCAATACCGTCGAATCCCCAACTACCTCTTGCAAAAAATACGACCTTTCGTAAATCGGCAACCCGGGATAAAGCTCTATGTCGATAGCATAGTGCCACTCATTGCCAATCTCCAGCGGGATGTACCGGTGCCAGTCCGTCGTATCCGGCACAGGATCCTGCGCCGCTGCAGTAGCTGAAAGAACTACAAAAAGGAGAATCGCCCTGCGCATGGCATTCAGAATCAAGATGACGACCAAAGAGTAAGGCACAAGCACTGAAAACACAGACGATGCTGCCCACTGATCTCACTCTGCTCGCCATCGAATCGTCGTGCGACGACACGGCGGCGGCTGTTTTGAAGGATGGCCGGGTGGTGTCGTCGGTTGTTGCCGCGCAGCGCATCCACGAAGGATTCGGAGGCGTCGTGCCTGAGTTGGCGAGCCGGGCGCACCAGCGGCTCATCGTTCCTACGGTGGAAGCCGCACTGGAAGAAGCCGAGATCGGCAAACATGACCTGGACGCCGTCGCCGTTACGTACGGGCCGGGATTGGCAGGGTCGCTGCTCGTTGGACTGAGCTTTGCCAAAGCGCTCGCACTGGGTCTCGACATTCCCTTAATCGGTGTGAACCACCTGGAAGGGCACATCTACTCGGTGTTCATCGACGAGCCCCAACCCTCATTCCCCTTCCTCTGCCTGACTGTCTCCGGCGGGCACACGCTCCTCACTCTCGTAAAGGAGGGGTTCGTCCACGAAGAACTCGGCCGCACGCGCGATGACGCAGCGGGCGAGGCTTTCGACAAAGTGGCGAAAATCCTTGGGCTCGGCTACCCGGGCGGCCCGGAGATTGACCGGCTCGCGGCCTCCGGAGATCCAACGTTTCGAGCGTTTCCCTCTCCGCGCCTGCCCAACAAGGACCGCCGGAAGAACTACGCGTTCTCGTTCAGCGGCATCAAAACGAACGTCCTCTACTTCCTCCGCGATCTGGGAGAAACAGAGCGAAAGCAGATGTTGGGCAATCATCTGCCCGACATCGCAGCCTCTTTCCAGAAAACGGTGGTTGATGCTCTCGTAGGCGCCATCCGCGACGCTGTGGAGGAAACCGGCGTCAAATCCGTGGCCATCG
Organism: Bacteroidota bacterium; assembly: GCA_022564455.1. The sequence goes on along the minus strand of JADFLK010000123.1, from coordinate 2,024 downwards.
TGGGCGGCGTCTCTGCCAACCGAGGCCTCCGTGCCGCTGCACAGGCCGCTGCGGACGAAGACGGATTCGAATTGTTCGTGCCGGCCTTCGAGCATTCCGTGGACAACGCGGCCATGATCGCCGTAACGGGGGCATTTAAGCTCGCGGCGGGCCAGTCGAGCGAGTTGACCCTGGCCGCAGAACCCGCGCTGAGGTTGTAGCGCAGATCCACTCGTCGAAAAAGCGAGGAAGGTTGAAGGCTCTCGCAACCCGTGCGAATCAGCTACGTTGTTCTGAGCATTCGCACCCATTCTCCTCACGATGCGACGCGCGCTCCTCTCCCCTGTTTTCGTCCTGGTACTCCTTACGGCGGGTTGCGGCCCAACTGACCCTACAGGCTACGATTCGGACTCGGATTCCCTCCGGTTTGAGGGCGAAACCCACCTCCGCAACATCCGCCAGTTGACGTTCGGTGGAAACAACGCCGAGGCCTACTGGAGCTTCGACGACTCGCTGCTCATCATGCAGAGCGACTGGAGCGAGATCAACCCGCAGGGCTGCGACCAACAGTTTGTGCTGCGCGCCGATGGCGGGGCGATGGCGACCGGCGACCAGTACGAACTGGTTTCAACGGGAGAAGGACGGACAACGTGCGGCTACTTCCTCCCGGATGGGCGCGTGATCTATGCCTCAACGCACGCGGGCAATCGGGAATGCCCGACCACGATTGCCTCTGAATTGGGCCGCTATGTCTGGTCCATCTTCCCCGACTTCGACATCTACGCGGCCGAGCCGGACGGCTCGCACCCGGAAGTGCTCATAGGCGGGCCGGGCTACGACGCCGAGGCCACGGTGAGCCCCGACGGCAAGTACATCCTCTTCACCTCCACGCGCTCGGGCGACCTCGAATTGTACCGTTTCGACATGGCCACGGAGGAAATCATTCAGTTGACGGACGAACTCGGCTACGACGGCGGCGCCTTCTTCTCGCGAAACAGCGACAAGATCGTCTGGCGCGCGAACCGCCCCGAAGGCGAAGACGCAGCCCAATACCGCGGGCTGCTCCGGCAGGATGCCATCGAGCCGGGCGCGCTGAACTTGTTCGTGGCCGACATCGACGGAAGCAACGCGGTGCAGGTTACGGACCTCCCGGGAGCCAACTGGGCGCCGTTCTTCCACCCCTCCGGCGAGCAAATCATCTTCGCCTCCAACCACCACACGCTGGATGGCGGCGGCCGCGAGTTCGACCTGTTCATGGTGAACGTGGACGGCTCAGGACTAAGCAAGATCACCAACTCCGGCACGTTCGACGCCTTCCCCATGTTCAGCTCGGATGGCTCTCAACTGGTCTTCTCCTCCAACCGCCGTGTGGACCGCGAGGACAACCGCGACACCAACGTATTCGTCGCGGATTGGGTGGAGACGCCGGAAGAAGTGGATCTGAGATTCGGGGCCGGCGAGTAGCTAGAAGAGGGTGCTCAACCCAATCCCGACGAGCCCCTCTCCTCCGCCGCCCTCGAAGAAGCCGAACCCGGCATGCGCATCCAGTTGCAGGGTTGGCGTAAGGAGATACGTATAACCGTGGTGGAGCATAACAAACACACTGTTTCGCCGCTGGTCAATCACTACCGCCTCGACAAACGTACCGGCGCGTTCGGTTAGCTCAGCGCCCACAACGAGCGTCCCGCCAATCTGCCATACGTCCTCGGCGCCATCGTAGGTAAGCATCCCTTGCGCGCCTAGCGATACGCGAGAACTGAGGTCGCGCCCTGTAATCAGGATGAACTCGGGATCCACGGTACCGCTCGTCAAATCGACCTCACCAACAGGCAAAGACACTGCGGCGATCAGCCCCAGATCCCACGAGCCAATTGGGCCGAACTGAACTTTGGCGCCTACCGAACCATCGGATAATCCTCCAGAAAAATCGCCCGCGACATAATTTGGGAGCCCAAAACGAAGTTCAAACTGGTTGAGCGGCGCCCAACGAACGAGTACCTCAGGAAACACGACGTTCCCCGTGTCTCCTACCTGATCGTACAGAA
>JADFLK010000122.1 GCA_022564455.1 Bacteroidota bacterium | reverse complement strand
AACAAAGTTGGGGTGGCCGGCACAGATTCGAGCTTTCGGTTTTAGCAAAGTGTATACCTGATTTGAAAAGGTACAGCTTTTCGGGTAAACTGGGAATGGAAATGCCCCTCGCTGGTGCGCTGAAGCCCGCCTTGAGGCTCAAGACGTCGTTTCCAACCTGATTGTGAAGACGGAACAATGGCACGAAAAGTAGGCTGATGCTTACATCTCGTGCTGCCAAACGGTGGTTAGCGCCTCTTCAATGGGTCTGCTAGAACAGGTTGCTGAAGCGGTTTTGTACGTCGGAACGGGGCACATCAAGGCGCAGGAGGTCGCGCAGGTGGCCGCTCTTCACGTAGATGGAGAAGTTGAACGAGGTGTAGACCCCGAACGGGATCCAGTTGAAACGCATCTCCCAACAGTGCAGGTCGCGAACGATGGAAAGAGAGGTGGTGGAGAGTTCCTCGCGCTCGAAATCGTATCCCGTTCGGCCGGCGATCTTCCAGCGCGGCGTCAGCGAGAAGTCGAACGACGACACCGAGAGAATGGCGCTGCGCACAGATTCCCTGGCACCGAAACCTGGGGTGAACCCGTACGTGAAGTCCAGGGAGAACGACCACGGGATGGCGAAATCCACCACACCGTTCTGCGTTACGGCAGCGCCCGGAAGCGACGGGTCGTACCCAAAGGGGGGCGTATATCCGGGCGGCAAGGCCGAGGGGCGGCCTCCGGCCGAGGACGACCGGAAGGAGGCGCCCGCAGACAGATTGAACCGCGTCAGGCGAAGGAGGCTTCCGGTTTCGCTGAAGTGCGTCTCGTCCGTAACGAGGCCGAGCGAGTCCACTGCGTACGGTGAGAATGTAGCATCCGCACGCATGCGGTAGCGGTTATGCTGGCTGGTCAGGTCCAGCGTCAAGTCGGACAGCGGGCGTTGCTCAGCAGCAAAATCGTATGCCGAGCGAGCGCCGAGCGTGAAAAGCTGAATGGTGTTGCGGCTCTCCACGCCGGTCGAATCTGTTTTCACGATGCGCGTTTGGAACACGTTACGGAGGCTGAAGCCCAGCCGCTGCGTCCGCCGGTTGGGGATGCCGCCGATGAGTGGGTACTCGGTGTCCTGCCCCAGCGTGTCCGTTACCGTTCGGAAGTAATTGAAGGGCGCGGCCGAGTAATCGGGTTCGTACGAGAAGCTCACCTGCGGCTGAACGGTGTGCCGCAGGCCGTCGAACGGGCCGATGCGGACAGGGAAGATGCCGTAGAACTCCGTGTTGGTGCTGAGGCCGAGATTAACGCGGCGGATGGCAGTAAACCCGTTCTCCTGCGTGGCAACGATGGTTCCGGTGGAGTCGAGAGAGCGGAGGTCGGAACGGGTATACCAGTTTTCGGTGTACCGGATCGAGGGCGACCAGTTCAGCCGAAATGGTGTTTGAATGGAGAACGAGGCGTTTATCGGGACGGAGTGCGCCACCTGGGGTGCGAACCGGCTCGTCGAGCGGCCCGTGCCGCCTTCGTAGTCGCTCTGGCTGAAGAGAGCGTCAACCCAGGAGACATCTTCAAACCCCGTCCCCGCCAGCACACTGTCCGCGAGCGGCGTGAAGTCGAATGTGTTCGTGAGAGAACCCGTGTAGCTAATGCCGATTTTCTCGTACCACGCTTCGCCACGGCCGGCAAGGCGTTGGCGGCGGAGAGGGAAGCGGCGCTGCTGGCCAAACGAGAGGGAAGGAAGCGTGAGGCTCGCGCCGCCGGTTGAGAGCTGCTGCGTGGCGCGCGTGTCGATGGAAAGCGAGTGGCCTCCGCGCGGCCAGTTCTGTCGGAAGGCGATGGACGAGGTGCTCGTCTGCGTCACGCGGTCGTCGAACTGGTCGGAGATGAACCGCTGCGAGTTAGAGGTCAGGTCGACCGATGCGTTCAGGGTGGTGTTGGGGGTAAAGGTCTGCGCGTGGTTCCACCGGACACGCGCGTTCTGCGACAAGGCAAAATCGGGGTCCTGGCTCTCGCCGCGCCGGAGCCGGGCGTACGACAGATCCAGCGATCCGTTGAAGCCATAACGGCGAGCGTAATTGAAGCGGGTGTCCACCTGGTACGATCCCAGCGTGCCGATTTTTCCGCGGACAAGGGCGTCGAAGTGGTCGCTGACGGCCCAGTACCAGCCCACGTTTTCGAGGTAGAAGCCGAAGGCGCTACGGTCTTCACCGTACGAGACGGGCAACGGGCCGCTTCGGCGTCCTTCGGCGGCGGGGAAGAAGCCAAACGGCAGCCACAGCGGCATGGGGATGCCCAGAATCGATAATTGAACCGGGCCGGTATACACCCATTTGCCGTCCACAATCTTCATTCGCCTGGCTTGGAGGGAATAGTGCGGGTGGTCCAGTTCGCACGTGGTGTAGGCCGCATCCTGCGCGTAGATGATGTGCGCGTCGTATTGTTTTATAATGCCGCCGAGGAGGAAACCGTCTTGCACCTGCGTCCGTGCATCCACCACGCGCCCTCGTTGTGATCGCATGTTGTAGACGACCTCGCGCCCGGTAAACGATTCGTCACCCTCCGAAAATCGTGGGATCTCCGTTTGCCCTGAATCGCTCTCTACGGGTGTTGCACGAAGCTCCTGGCTACTGAAACGGAGTTCGATCACACCGGCCGACAGCGTGGCCTCGCCGTAGCGTGCCGTCACGTTTCCGTACAGAAAGGCGCGATCCTCCTCGGTACGCGCCAGGCTGTCCGGCTCGCTGCCGCCGCCCGTCGAGTCAGGGTCGACAAAAACGATGCGGATGGAATCGCGGGCCGTATACGTGATGGGTTTTTCCAGGCCGCCCTCAGCAGGCGGCGCCGTGCGTACGGGCGTTGGGGATTGAGCCGTCGTGTCCACTGCGACGAGCGTATCTGCCACAACAGCCTGCCCCGACGGGTCGGGGAGCGTATCCGCTACGATTGCCGTGTCTGCCGGAACCGGTTGGGCAGTCACCTCCACCATCCCCTGAGAGAGGACCAACAACAGGGCTAGCCGGGCAACAATGCGGGGGGACACCGGACAGGGGGCGGACGAACCGAAAGATACCGTGCTCTAAGCCGTGCAAGGGCCGTGCCGGGTGCCGGATTAGTTGCCCTCTTCCAGGCGATAAACCGTTTCGCCGGGACGGCGCATCCCGTACTGCTCGCGCGCCACTCGCTCCGCCATCTCGTCGGAGAGGCCTTCGTCGACGTGCTCAGCCAGTTCAATGTTCTCGGCTTTCAGCTGCTCGTTTTCGGCTGAAATCTGCCGCAGCTCGTGGTAATAGCCCACACGCCGAACCAAACTGTGGCTGTCGAAGAAGGCTAGCCATCCAATCAGGCCAACCAATCCGACGAGCAACAACCTGCGCCGAAGGCGCGGCCGTGAGAAGAACGACAAGAGAAACATGGGCGATCCGGGGGTGAGACGCCACGAAGCTAAGGGTGGAGAGCGGGTCGGGCAAAGCGCCGATCAACAACTATGTACTAGTCAATTTGTAGATACCATCTGAGCAAGTCTACGCTGAGGCCTGGGCCTCACGTAATCACAAACGTCCTCATTTCCGACGTCCGGTACCGCGTCCGGTGGAATGAGATCTCCTCGAATCGGGGTGCGAGGTAGTCCACGAGAAGCTGCTCGGTGTGGGCCTCCGTTTCGTAGTGCCCTGGGTCGATGATGGCCATGCGATGGCTGCCCTCTGCGTCCAGCGTCTCGAAGAACCGATGGTAGGTCACGTCGGAAGTAAGGAACGCATCCGCTCCCAGGGCCATCGCCCGACCGATCAGACTGGAGCCGGAGCCGCCGCAAACCGCAACGGTTTTGACGGTTTGGTCGGGATTGCCGCTGTAACGAAGGGATGCCGCGTCGAGGTGCTGCGAGACCGTTCTGAGAAAGTTGTCGAGTGGCAAAGCCGTAGGCAGCACCCCGATCGCACCGGAGCCCACACGACTTGCAGGCTGCTCGACGGAGTAGACGTCGTAGGCGACCTCCTCGTAAGGATGAGCGGCTCGTACAGAATTGAGAACACGGTTGAGGTCCCATCGCATAACCTCTACTTCCAACCGCACTTCCTGCACAGATTCGAGACCGCCCGCTGCCTCGCCGATATGAGGATTGGCTCCCGCGCCGGGATTGAACCTGCCCGTGCCTTTCGTTTCAAACGAGCACGCCTCGTAGTCGCCGATTCGGCCGGCACCGGCCTTAGCGAGAGCTACGCGTACAGCCTCCGCGTGGGTTTCCGGGACAAACACGACGAGCTTGACCAACGTGCCCTCCGTCGGTTCGAGAAAGCGGATCTCTTCGAGACCAAGTTTTTCCGCCAGTGCAAACGATACGCCGCTGTGCGCGAGGTCGAGGTTGGTGTGGATGGCGTAGTACGCAATGCCCTGCTCGGCCATCCGCAAAGCCATCCCGCCGATGAGATCATTGCCTACAATTCGACTCTGAGGCCGGAAGAAAAGCGGGTGGTGGGTCACGATCATCTCCGCGCCGATCTCCACCGCCTCGTCAACGACACCCGGTGTGAGGTCGAGCGCCACGAGCACGTTCGTCACCGCACGATCCGGGTGGCCAACCTGCAGGCCCACGTTGTCGTAGTCGAGCTTGGAGGCAGGCGGCGCCCAGGCTTCAAGGGCAGTGGCGATGTCGCGGACGGTGGGCATGGGGGGCAAGTTCGTATTGCGTAGTGCGTAGTGAATGTGACGGGGCAGAATACGTACTACGCACTACGAAATACCCAGTCAGACTTCACCGCCAAGGTCGCTCAACTCGTCTGCGACTGTAGAATCGATGGCAGATCGCCCTGACAGCCGGATGCCCTCGGCCTCGTCCACCTTCCACAGAATGGCCGCGCCGATAACAAAGAGCACGATGACCACGGAGATGCCCGCGCGTTGTGTGTGGAACTTATCTGTGAGAACCCCCAGCATGACCGGGCCGATGAAGGCCGTGGCTTTGCCGGAGAAGGCGAAGAAGCCGTAGAACTCGGCCTCCTTGTCATCCGGCACAAACCGCCCGAGTAACGAGCGGCTCGACGCCTGGTTCGGGCCGATGGCGAGCCCCACGAGGATGCCGGAAATCCAGAACACGGTCTTGTCGGTGGCAAGGACGGCCATAATGGCGGCGACCGTCAATAGCGCGAGCGAGATGAGAATTACCTTGCGTCCGCCGATTTTGTCGTCGAGGAAACCGAGAGTGAACGCGCCGAGCCCGGCCATCACGTTCAGCACAATGCCGAAGATCAGCACCTCCTGAAGGGTAAATCCGAGTGTCCCCAATGCGTAGATGCCGCCGAATGCGATGAGCGTCACCAGGCCGTCGTTGTAGAAGAGCCGCGCAACCAGAAGCCGGACAATCTGCCCGTAGCGCCCAATCTCCCGGCCCGTCTCCACGAGTTGGCTGAAACTCGACCGCACCAATTGAACAGTGGACGGCTTGTTCTCGACGTGCACCTCTTTGAGGAAAAAGAATGCCGGAATGCTGAACAGTGCAAACCATCCGGCCACGAGGAGATTGGTGGCGCGCACGTTCTCGCCGGAAGCCTTGTCGAGCCCGAAAACGGGCGTCTCCGGCATCACCAGAAACACGAGTGCGGCCACGAGGCAAAGCAGGCCGCCTATGTAGCCCAGCGCCCATCCATAGCCTGAAACCCGGCCAATCTTGGACTGCGGCGTGATGTCCGGCAGGTATGCGTTGTAGAACACCATTCCCATCTCAAACGCCACATTGGCGATGACGAACCAGACCAGCGCCCGCATCGCCTGCCCCGGTTCGGCAAAGAACAGCCCCACCGTGCCGGCCACGCAGAGGATAGTGGTGGTGAGGAGGAAGCGCTTGCGAACACCGCCGCGATCGGCCAACGCGCCGAGGAACGGGGAGAGAAGGGCGACGAGAATGGCCGTGAGGGCTACGGCTCGAGACCATAGCACCGTTCCCGCCTCCGGATCGGGTATCAGCGCACCAGACGCATCCGACGCCAGCACCATGTAACCCGTGAAGTACGTGCCGTACACGAACGTGACGACCAGCGTGGTGAAGGCCGAGTTGGCGAAATCGTACATCGACCAGCCGAAGACGGCCTTCCGGCTGTACTGGCGCGGCGTGCGTGGTACTTCCATGAGTGGGCAGTAAGATCGCCCGAAGGTAGAGGCGGGGCGCGCTTGCGGGAAGAGGGGCCTGGATTATGCAGCAGCCTTTCGCACGCATAGTGCGTATTCCGTAATGTGTATTGCCTCCGGCTGAATACTCTTACGCAATACGCATTAGGCCCTCGTTGTCCGCAGGCGCCAACCTCTCTATCTTTTCGCCGCCCGCCCTCGTAGCTCAGGGGATAGAGCATCGGTTTCCTAAACCGGGTGTCGCAAGTTCGAATCTTGCCGAGGGCGCACCGCAAGACTCAGCGGCTAGCGAATGTGACCGAAAAGCGGCCTAGTCGTATGAGGTCTTGATCTTTGACTTACGGGATTGCCGCTTATGGCAAATAGCCGACACTTGTAATTACTGAACTTGCGCTGCGTGTCGATTGAGGCTCATTCTTGGAGGGTCGTTAGGAATGCGAAACTGGTACTGTGAGGCATGTTTTTAAGATTCAGCGAGTAGCCGAAGCTAGAGTCTCACGGTACGTATCCACGGGCGCGAGACCATCGGCTCATGTCTATAAGTGCTCGGAGTATCGAGCTTGGATCTGACTCTCCGAAATAGAATCCTTGTGAGTATCACCGATGTGCCTAGGAAGGCAGCATTGGACGTTTATCGAAGTCAGATGTTGAGAACATTGTTGTTGCAGGTTCCCCCTGGAACCTAGAAATCTCATTCGAGATCAGAA
>JADFLK010000121.1 GCA_022564455.1 Bacteroidota bacterium | reverse complement strand
GGGTTAACCAGGTCGCTCATGTTGAAGACCATGGGGCGGGTAGTCACCGACGCGCCGTCGTCAATCTCGTCGCCCAGCAAGAAGTAGCGCTGGTCTTCCGTGAACCACCCCTGGTGCGCGTAGGTCGCATTCGTGTACGTTCCTATGCCAACCATTGCAGGATTGGACTTGTCCGTGACATCGACTACGACAATGTGGCTCGAGGAATCGAACGTGCCTTGCGCGCCGACACAGATTTCGCGCCCAACGTAGTCGGTATCAGGGCCGATATAGGTGACGCATTGGGCGTCGTGCGTGGAGCCGTCTCCGCCGAAGCATCCGGCGAACACTGGGCTCGTTGGATTTTGAATGTTAACCATGTGGAGCCCGCCGCTGCAGTCGCTTCCCACGATGTAGGCAAATCCGCTGTCCTCGTTAATAACGACGTTGTGTGCGCTTCCAACACCTGTATAAACAGCATCAGCCGTGAACGTCTCAGGCGGGCTCGTCACATTGCGTAGCCTGGTGAGATCGAAGACTTGCATGCCGTGGCTGCCTGCACCGTCCGCTACGATGAACGCATAATTCTGATACGTCTTGACATCTCGCCACACCTCGGCGCTAGTCGCAGTGGGAAGGAAGCCGAGATACTCCGGTGATTCCGGAATCGTGATGTCTACAAAGGCTACACCCTCCTGGTAAGCGGCAAGGGCATACTCACTCCCATCCTGCGGGTCCGTCCATCCCCATATATCGGCTCCGCGGCTAGAGCCGAACGTAGAGAGCGGGAGATTGGCTGCGAGGTTGATCTCGTTGCACGGGAAGCTCCCAGCCATCCCACCCACACAGGCGATAACGGACTGTGAGAATACCGATGGGGCGCAAAGCGCTGCCAGAGAAAGTGCAAGAAGGATTTTGCGGTACATGGCAGAAAGGGGGTTAGCGCACCAGCGAGATACGGCGCGTGGTGGAGAAATCCTCGCCGGTCACGCGGACGAGGTAGAGGCCCGATGGGAGGCCGGCGCCGTCAACCGTAAGGGTAAGAGATGCGCCCGGTGTTACAGAGCCGTCGTACACCGTTGCAACACGGCGGCCTGTGATGTCAAGTACCTCTGCGGAGACGTGCTGTGCGCTGGCAACCGAGAGTGTAAGCCGCGTGCCTGCACTGAACGGGTTCGGATACGCAGACGACAGGGCATAGCCGTCTTCGCCGGGAGATTCGAGAGGGGCCTGGCCGGCAGTATCGAGCGCAAAGGTCGGCTTCAGGACAAAAAGGCCGTTCGTACCGTCGCTTACAATAATGTTTTCGCTCTCGAAGAACGGGTAGTTGCTCCATTGCCCGCTGAATCCGGCGTCATCGTTGGTAGGATACGTATCGAAATACGCTTTCTCTGTAAGGATTCCGCTTTCGATATCGGTGAGGTCCAGGATTCGGAGCCCCGAGTTGTAATTGCTTTGAAAAGCGTGGTTGCCTCGGATGTACAGGTTGTGATCGGTCGATCCGCTTGTGGCAAAGTAGAACGCGTGGAAATCGGGGTTGTCGAGATCCGCGAGGTCGAAAATGATTGTCCGCGTGTTCGATGTCGCCCCAAAGATCTCATCCAACTCGTCGTCAAGGAGGAAGTACCGATGATCCTCCGTAAGCCAGCCCTGGTGCGCGAAGCCTGGGTTGGGGTAATGGCCCTGCGAGACCAGCACAGGGTTTGCCTTGTCCGTCACATCTACAATTGTGATGGTGTCCTCGTTTGAGGCAATGCAGACCTCGCTTCCCGTATAATCTGTATCGGGCCCCGCATAGGTTACACATTGCACATCGTGCGTCACCCCATCATCGGAAAAACACCCGGCAAATGTTGGGCTTAGTGGATTCTGAATGTTGACCATGTGCAGGCCGCCCGCGCAGTCGTCCGAGCCCACGAGATAGGCAAAGCCGGAATCTTCGTTGATGGCGATGTTGTGTGTGCTGTTTGGCTCGTTACCTACAATGCCATTGTAGTTGGCGTCTTCCGTAAAGGTCTCCGGTGGACTCGCAACGTCTCGTAGTCTCGTCAGATCGAAGATTTGCATTCCGTGGTCGCTCGCAAAGTCCGCGACGACAAAGGCGTAATTCTCGTACACCTTAATGTCTCGCCATACTGAGGTTGTTGTGGCTGTAGGCAGCTTGCCCAGATAGACAAGCGATGCGGGATCGGTTACGTTTACAAACGCAACCCCATTATCCAGACCTAGTAGCGCATATTCGCTGCCGTCTTGTGGGTCCGTCCACCCCCAGATATCGTTGGCGAAGGAAGCGTCAAACGTCGAGGCCGGGAGGTTGGCGGACAGATCGACTTGGTCGCACGGAAAGCCATCTGCCATTCCGCCAGAACAGACCGCGAACGGTTGTGCCTGAAGAACCGGCCCGGTAGCCGCAAGGGTTACTAGGGCTACGAGTATGGTGCGGATGATTGCCATGCCAGTGGGTTAGTCTAGCGGACGAGCGAGATGCGTCGTGTAGTCGAGAAGTCTTCGCCGGTCACGCGGATGAGGTAGAGACCAACAGGGAGATCGGTTCCTTCAATCTTCAGTGTTGTGGATGCGCCCGACGATACGGTGCCGTCGTACACCATCTTAACTCGGCGGCCTGTGATGTCGAGCACCTCTGCGGTCACGTGCTGCGCGCGGGCAACCGATAGCGTGAGTCGTGTGCCGTCGGCGAACGGGTTCGGATACGCAGACGAGAGTGAATACCCGTCTTCGCCTGGCGCCTCAACCGGTGCCGTCGCGTCCGTAGTGATCGGGAAGGTAGTCTTCAGGATGAACAGGCCGCTGTCCTGATCCGTAGCGATGAGTGTACCACTTGGGAAGAACGGGTAGTTGCTCCACTGGCCCTCAAAGCTGTAGTTGTTGTTTGCCGGATAAGTGTCAAAAAAACCAACGTCAACTAGCACGCCGCTTTCAATACCATCCAGATCAACGACGCGTAGTCCGCCAGAGTAATTACTGAGAAAGGCGAAATGGCCGCGCACGTACAGATTATGATCGCGCGCATCGTTGGGGCCGAAGTGAAAGAAATCGAAGGAGGGATTGTCGAGATCCTCCAGATCCATAATGATGGTGCGCGTGGTCGGCGAGGCCGAGTGATCCGACTCGTCGTCGACGAGAAAGAATCGCTGATCCTCCGTAAACCAACCCTGATGTGTGTAGCCGGGGTTCGGATAGAGGCCTTGCGAAATCATTACCGGGTTCGATTTGTTGGTTACATCAACAATGGTGATGGTGTCCGTGTTTGATGCGACGCAGATTTCACTTCCGCTGTAATCAGCATCCGGACCGGTGTAGTTCACACACTGCACATCGTGGGTGTATCCATCGCTGGAGAAGCAGCCGGCGAACGTCGGGCTTGTCGGTGTCTGAATATTGACCATGTGCAGGCCGCCGGCACAATCGTCAGAACCGATGATGTATGCAAATCCTGAGTCTTCGTTTATGGCAATGTTATGCGAACCGTTGGGCCTGTTGCCGGAAACCCCGTTGTAGTTGGCATCGGCTGTGAACGTCTCAGGAGGATTTGTCACAGAGCGTAATCTCGTCAGGTCGAATACCTGCATCCCATGGTCTCCGGCATTGTCCGCGACTACAAAGGCGTGGTTTTCGTAGACCTTGATGTCGCGCCACAGCGAAGACCCGGTCGCGCTCGGCATCTTGCCGAGGTTCACCGGGGCATTGGGGTCGGAGATGTCCACAAAAGCGGTTCCGTCGCTGAGGCCTACGAGAGCATATTCATTTCCGTTCATAGGGTCGGTCCACCCCCAGATGTCGTTGGCATAGGTCGCATTCATCGCGCTCAACGACACCACGCTTTCAAGGTCAACGCTGTCGCAAGAATAGGCGCCGGCGCTCCCGCCGGTACAGGCGATATGTTGAGCACTGGCTGGGGATGCCAGAAGAAGCAAGGAGCAGGCGATGGCGAAGAGAGAGAAGTGACGATGCATAGGTGTGGTGGAGGATAAGTGTCGTGAGAGGAGCATGAGAAGCTAAGAAATTAGCAGGCTGTTAGGCAGGGGATTCTGAGGGTACTATTTATAACCGGCCGATCCGGTTAGAGCACCTCAAATCGGTTCTCGCTACGGTTCTTGCGGACCTCGCGTGGATCGAACACCTGCCCGTTCATCGTAATGTGAACACCCGGTGGCAGGGTTTGGACGGCCGCTGCCGCAAACCCGATGTTGAACTCGGCGTCCGAGTTCTTGAAGCGGGCTGGAGCGAGTGACCCCACCAGAACGACGGTTTTTTCAGGATCGGGACCCAGACGCTCAGCTACCGCTTTGGCCGTTTCAACCATGGTATCGGTGCCGTGCGTGAGGATGATGCGATCGGCGCTGGAGGCCGCAATCCGCCGGGCGATGTGGTCGCGGTCGGTGTCCGTCATGTCCAGGCTGTCCTTTTGGATGAGGACTTCGCAGCTAAAATCGAAACCGACCCGGGCCACCTGCATGATGTCGGTAATCTGCGGATCTCCTACGGCGTATTCACTCTTTGCATCAAAGTACACCTTGTCGATAGTGCCTCCGGCAGTGAATATCTGGATGTCCATGCAGGTGGTTGGTGTACAAACGGCAGTGAGCCCAGCAAACTCTGCATCTATGGTAGTTATTCCCAGCGCGTTCGCAGCATTCTTGCAGTTTTTACCGACCGCGCCGCTCGGTAGTGAGTTGCTCGCCGGCCTGTTCGTAGAGAGCAACGGCCTCTTCCGGGTGCTGAGCATATCGATCAAGGATGGTCTTCAGCGCCAGGGAGTCCAGTTGGTGGATGGCCAGAGCTACACTGCGTAGGCTGTCGCTCGGCTCACCAGTCACCTCGGCGCGGGCGTCGGCCAAATGGAGGTCAATCAGGATCTCGGCATGAAGGCTGTCTACCACCACGTCGTCCGACGGTGCCTCGCTGCCCGAGCAACTGCCACACACCATGAGCACGCACAATACCGCCAGGGTAGAGGTAAAAATCCGGACTAGCATTCCTGTGAACAGCCTCTTAGGTGGATTCCAACAAGGCATCCGGCACCTCCACTTCCATCCGCAAGAGATGCGCAGCGTACGTCTTTCCCTGAGCGTCGAGCTTCAGCGATACGGTGCCGCCGCCTCCGAGGGCCTCGTGCAGCAGGAAGTTGAGTGCCGACAGGTTGGGGAGTTCAAACCGCTCCACCTCACCCTTTACCATCGGGCCGAAATGCTTCCGGACACGTTCCGTCGTGATCGTGTCGCGGAGGAAATCGTAGTACGCCGGGTCGCGGGCAATGAGGCCCACATTCACGGCGTCGCCCTTGTCGCCGCTGCGCGCATGGGCGATATCCAGAAGTTTCTTTTTCATACGTGGGCCGGTCTGCGTTGGATGAGAAACTACTCCTCGGCCTCCACCTGTGCTGCTGTCCTGAACGTCCGTGCGATGACTTCGATCTGGCGGAGGAACTCGCGCTTCTGCCCACGAAAACGATGCTGCGGGGCGTATATCATCCCGAAAAAGATGTAGAGGCGCTGCTGCGCGGTGTCATAAAACGTGTAGCGGACGAACGGCCCACCCATGAGGTCCGCCGTCATGCGCCAGAGGCCGCGTGTTTGCATGGCCGCGCGGCCGCCGATCAGAACCGTGTCGGTGCGAATGGGGCGCCGCCGGTCGAGCGCGACGTACGCGGAGTCGTATTGGCCGCGGACGAACGTCTCGAGGGCTACGTCGGTTACGTGCTCCACATGGTTCGTGTCGATGATCCCCGACGGCAGATCCTCGTAATACACGAAGAAATCGCGCCACGTATCGGAGAGCACCCGGCGGAGCCGAACGAAGTGGCCGGCATGGCCATCCACCACCAGCGTGGTGTCATGCGAGAAGAAATAGTCGTGCTGCACGTTGACCGCGAAGCCGTGGGCGAGCAGCAAATCCTCTTCTATTCTGGATTGCCGGCCCCGGCCGAACATGTCGATCTTGGTGTACCGCAGGGCCTGCGCCGTGAACGCGGCGTGGAGCGTGTCGGCACGTGCAAGGATGGCCTCGGCCAGTGTGGCGTCGTCGGCAGCGGCTGCCATCACCACAATCTGGCCTCGGGCCCAGATGTCTTCGCGCGGGATGACGGAGGTGCCTCGCCCTTCCCGAATCATGGCCGCGCCCGATGAATCTAGGCGTGCCGTCAGGAAGCGAGCCACGTCCGATGTGTCGTCCAGCGCCGCTGCAAAAATCAGGTTCTTGTTGGTCCGCAGGAAGCGGAAGGCTTCGTTGGTGAGGTCGTGCCGGGTGAGGCGGAAGTCGCCCAGGCCGCCTAGCGGAGGAGCGACCGATGCGCCAAGCGTAGCTCGGAGGGCATCGCCCACGGGTCCATCCCACGTAGCCGAATCCGCCACCACGATGATCTCGCCCGGGTCGCCGATGGCGTTCGGCTTAGGTGGTGCGGGGGCTTCGCAGGCCGCGAGGAGGAGGGCGGCAGCCAGTGCGAAGGCGGCGGGGCGGAGCATGAGCGATCCGGGATGGATTGGAGGCAGGGCGTAAGATCGTCTCTAGGAGGCTGTTGAAATACTACGCCGTAAGCGAGGCGCGCGAATCTTGGCCGAGATCGAGGCGCGAAATCGCAGGCGAATCGGTGATTCGTTGAGTATTTCGCAACGCAGAGATCGGGCAATCCCGCCGTATGGCGGGAAGGTAGGTGGAGTTTTTCAACAGCCTCTTAGGAGGTCGGTGACACGGGTTGCCGGCCCGTCGAGAATCGTCCACGTCGGTGAAATGCTTCGACTCACTGTGCATCAGAATGGTAGCCGAGCCGTTGAGAAACTCTATGTTTCGACCCG
>JADFLK010000120.1 GCA_022564455.1 Bacteroidota bacterium | reverse complement strand
TGAGCAACATGAAGTACGTCGCGCACACAGGCCGTCTCCCTTTTGAAGCCGACCTGCCGACGGAGTTCACTATCGAACCGACGGATTCCGGCTGCACCCTCCACGTTCATCAAACGGGCTTCCCCGACGATCCTATTGCCGATGAGCACTATAAGGGTTGCGAGGTTGGTTGGGAGCGAACGTTGGCGTCGCTGAAAACCTTTCTCTCCAAATCCTGACTGCTCTTGTCTCCTCCCCTCACATCCAAACAACGCGCCTATCTGCGGGGCCTGGGCCACAAGTTGAATCCGCTTACTCACGTTGGCAAGGAAGGCGTGACGGAAGCGCTCGCCGACTCAATCCGGCAGGCGTTCTCTAAACGCGAGCTCATCAAAATTCGCACTCGCGAGTCTACGCCGGAGAGGCCACGGGAAAGTGCCGAGGCTATTACTGCAGCAATCGAGGACGCATGCGTCGTGCAAGCTGTTGGCTATACGGCCTTGATTACCGGCCCCACCCCGATTCCCCGGAAATCAAGTTACCTGGGTGATGCTTATATCAGGGCGAGCAGCCTCCTAGTAGGCCCCCGAGCCCTGAAGCACAACCTTGGCCGTGCGAACCAGGATCACAAAGTCTAGCCAGAGCGACCAATTGCGAACGTAGTATGGATCCCACCGCTCCATCCCGATCATGCCCGCGTCGCTGCGGCCGGATACCTGCCAGAGGCCGGTAATGCCCGGCCGAACACGCTCGCGCAACTCACGAACGCGCCCGCAGAGTTCAAACTGATGGTACTGCGGTAACGGCCTTGGCCCTACCAGGCTCATCTCACCACGCAATACATTGATAAGTTGCGGAAGTTCGTCAAGCGAGGTTTTGCGGAGAAAGCGGCCAATACGTGTGATTCGCGGGTCTTTTTCAAGCTTGAAGGACGCATCCCATTCTGTGCGGAGGTCCGGATCGGCTTCCAGCGCGAGCTTCAGTACCTCGTCGGCATTGTGGACCATTGTTCGCAGTTTCCATGTGCGGAAGATCTCGCCGTCCTTTCCGACGCGTTCCTGTCGGAAGAACGGATTCTTTCTATCCTCTAACCAGCCCAATCCAGCCGAGAGCAGAACCAGCGGAATCCAAACTGGAGCCGTGCCAACGGCAACGAGCAGGTCCATCAACCGCTTCAGTATTTGCGGAAGAGGACGTGTGAGGTTCGATGTGATCTCCAACCCCAGTACTCCAACCAGATCGCGTGGCTTTACCCACAGTGATGGCGCATCGAATAAGTCGGGGATGACAACAACCGTGCTGTAGCAGGTCAACGGGCCTTCGAGCAGTTCAATCTGGCGTTCCGACGTGGCCCCCGGCATGGCGAGGAACGCAATGGCCGCTTCGGTAGTCACCCGATCCGTTCCACCTACGATGGGCACGGTATCCAGGAACTCTCCCCAGCGACTCCGGTCGTCATCGAATACGGCAACCGGCACATAGCCCATCCCGCGTTCTTCCTGCAACTGGCGGACAACTTTCGCGCCTGTCCGGCCGGCTCCGTACACCACGGCCGGTACCCCCCAGGCATCCATGCGAACCAGCTCAGCTTTGACGAACGTACGCGCCAGAGGCACGGTAAGAATGCTGATAAACCCAGCCAAACCCACGGTCAGACGACTGCTCGTGTGGCTGGGGTCCACATCCGGCCCGGCGAGCCAGATGCTGATGACCGTGAGGCCAAACACCGAGAGCAACGTCCAGAACAACCGCCGAAGTTGTTCGGCCGCGCCGAGGCCATAACCGGGGATGAGTTTGGCGAGCGCGGCCCCGCCCACGTAGAGTGGTAGGACGACCCACGCGCCGCCGAGCACCATCTTGGGTTCGCCAAGCACCCACTGCCGAATAAATCCGGCCGTGAGTAGCGCGATTGCCAGCGTGGCCAGTTCCGTGGCGAGCAGCGCAGACGCGTTGGCCACGGTACGGCGAGCAAACGAGGCCGTGCGTGTCCTGGCAAGAGCCAGACGGTACGAAAACGGCTGCTCGGAGGCGAGAATCTGAGTGTTCATCAGCGAGGGGAAGGGCTCATCCCCAACTCGGCGGATACCGTGCCTCGCCCAGTTCGGGGTATTCGCAAAAGTCAAAGGGAATGCTACCGTTCCGATACGCTGGCCAGCGGACTCTTTTCCTACCTGGGACTCAGATTGATACCTCTCGTCTCGGCAACAGCTCAGCATTGGCTCCTGGGCTGCCAAACAAACGATTTTGCGCGGCCCGGGCGCCGAACACGTCTAGCCTCGCGGCCGGAACAGCTCCCCCTTGAATGGAAACCGGCAAACTACCTGGCTCCATCCACTCCGGACGAGGATCGATGATACGCGCTGCATTATCTCCACGAATCAACTGCTGCCACCGGCTGAGATCCCCGCTCCGAAAATCAGCTTCCCTGGCATCATCCGGTATAAAGAAAAAGGTGGATGTGCGAAGGTCGTTCACTGCATGGCGGCCATAGACGTTGCCCTCGAGCCGGTTGGTTCGGCTGTGCGCAAGTGAGCGGCCATGAACGACGATTTCGCGGGCCTCCTCGGAGGCCGTCCAGGCGTTGCCAAGCAATACATTGTTGTAGAGGATGTTGTGGCCGTCCTCCGCGCGCCGATGGGGGTCGAGGCGAAGCCAGATACCGCCGCCTTCATTGCGGACGATGGTGTTGTGGATGAGCGCGTTGTGCGACGCCGCCTGCAAAAGGATGCCCGCACCGCTGTAGCCCCTCCAGCGGTTATCGGCGATGTAGTTGTGCTGGACGAGCGTGTGCATCGTTTCCAGTTCGAGCATGATGCCCGCGACCTCGTTGCGGATGGCCACGCTGCCCTCAATGGTGTTGTGCGTGTTGTTGCCGTCGAGCCAGATACCGGGGCCACCGTTGTCTGCTGCAAAGTGTCGGCGAAAGACGGTCTGGTGGGTGTCGTGCCATTTGCCGCCACCCGCTTCCCAGAATGGGTTGTGGCCCTTCCAGTTGTTGCCGATGGCCTCAGAGTCCTCGAACAAGCAGTTTTCACACGATGCCACGAAGCCGATCTGGCCGTTGTAGTTGGCGGCGACGTTGCGGAATACGTGATTCCGGCCGGAGCCATCTACGCCGGCACCGTTCGTCCACTCTACCGTCACGTTCTCCACGAGCGCGCCCTCACTTCCTCCACAGAACGCGCCCCATTGCGCCCGGTTTGCTGCGTGGCGGAAGGTAAACCCAACAATGCGTAGCCATCCTGGCGTACCCGCTTCGCCGCACTCGGGGTACGGGTTCTCCCCCATCGGTTGGAAGAGGAATGTGCGATGAGCTACTTCAATGAGCCCAGCACCAGCTGGGGGCACATCGCCTTGAAACCGTACCAGGACGGCTCGCTGGGCCGTGTCGGAGCCCTCGACGAAGAACGCTCCAGGGACCAAATCCTCTCGACGGAAAACCGCCCGCAGAACCTCACCACCTACCACAACCATTTCGCGGCGCAGTACCGGGTCGCTGCTGTACGCGGGCAGTTCAGGCCCCGTCCACACTCGGCGCCACGCATTGCCGTCACGAATCCACTCTTCCGGTGCAGTTACATCGGCGCCGGACACGATGACCTCGGCTCCGGGGGCAGCGGCGTAGGTAATGCGCCGATCCGATCCACTCCCGCCAATGCGCGGCGTGATGGCTTCGCGGTAGGTACCGGCTTGCACAATCACCGCATCGCCGGGGCCGAGCACTGTTGATGCACGGCTGATGGTTCGCCAGGGCCGTTCTCGCGTGCCTGGATTGCGGTCGTTGGCCAAGCCATGCTGCTGGTCGACCCAGTACGTATGGCCGCCTTCGGCAATGAACGCTTCTTCCACCGGAACACACGCACCTGCGGCGTCCGGCCAACGGCCCGCCGGACAGGCAGTTTCTAAAGCCCTCTCCGTACGAAAGGAGGACCGGACGCTGATGGGGGGTGATGCCGTCTCCTCAACCGCGACTGACGTGCCCTCAGCGTTGCATCCGCCAAGCAGCACTACTGCAAGACTAAAAACGAAGGGAAGCCTCACCAGACGAGCTTGCGGCATGTGAAGGCCTCCGCGTATTTACATGCGGCTGCTACACCGCGCAGGCGCAGCAGTCCCCGGAAGGTCTCGGCGTCGTACCACGGCTTGTCGTGCTGGCTCGCAAAGTGCTCCATCAGCAAGGCCACCTTGCGGCCGGCGGTGGCCGCGTCTAGCTGCACGTAAGCGTTGGGGCGGCCGAGGTCGCCGTCCCACTTGGGTATCTCGAACTCAGCAATCACGGCCTTCCCCCGAAACGTATTCCATGCGAGATCGGAGACGAGCCTGTGGTCCTGATGGCGATCCTCACGAGCGTGCGTGAGGACCAAATGCGGATCGACCGACTTAAAGTTATCCTCGATGTAATCTTTTATAACTGACCCCTTAAAGGGGAAGTGCCCATCTCGAAACGACGCAACAGAAACGTGTAACTGTTGTGCATCGGCGAGAAAACCGTTGGCCGAGGCCAGTGCTTCGTCCTCCCGAGGCGTTCCCCCACCAGAAAGCACAGCCCAGTGAACGTCCATATGCGGCCGCTCGGAAATCAGCCGTAGCACGGTCCCACCACACCCGATCTCGATGTCGTCGGCGTGGGCGCCCAGAGCCAGCACGCGTAACGGCGTATCGGGCGACCTCCCCAGTTCGTCGGACAATCCCAGCATTACGAGGACGCGTCCACGCGTGGTTTGGTACCTGTCACTCCATCCCCAGCGGCGTTAGCCTCCCGGTTCCAAATCTCCCACGGAGCGTCGCCCGTCTTGTAGATGTCGTCGAGCATCCGCTTCTCCTTGAAGGTGTCCATGCACGCCCAAAAGCCGTCGTGTATATACGCCGACAGGTCGCCGGCGGCGACCATGCGCTGAAAGGGTTCGTTCAGCAGGTCTTCGCCTTCCTTTATGTAATCGAACACGCGTGTGCTCATCACAAAGAAACCGCCGTTGATGCGCATGCCCATCTCAGTGACGTGCTTAACGGTGATAACGGTGCCATCGTCGGCCGCTTGGATGACGTGGCTCGTGTAGTTGGGCCCCACACCCACAAAAACCACTGCCTTTCCGTTCTCCTGATGAAAGCGGATCATGTCGTCCAGCGGCGCATCCGATACACCGTCTGCGTAGTTGGCAAGAAACACCTCCTCGTCCTCAAGGAAGGGCCTGACGGCCATCAGACGCTCCCCAACGCAAGCCTCATGCCCGGTGTCCACAAACGTGATGCGCCAATCGTGGATGTCGGAGGTGAGAAGGTCCACCTCCCCGCCGTTCGTCATCACAAAATCGTTTGAAACGGTTTCGTCGTAGTTGACGAAGTAGTCCTTGATATGATCGGCACCGTGGCCGAGGCACAGGATGAAGTCCTTGTGGCCGTAGTGCGCGTAGTACTTCATCACGTGCCACAAAATGGGCCGGTAGCCGATGTGCACCATCGGCTTGGGGATGGAACACGCGTGGTCTCGGATTCGCATCCCCTCTCCTCCGCAAAACAGGACAACTTTCATTTGAGGTAGTGAGAAAGGTAAAGTAGGGGAAACCCGATTCGGGTATCGTCAAACAGATGGCTTGCTTCAAGACACGAAGCTACACATGCCGCCGAAAAACAGGTTTCACGGGCCGTCCAGAGAGAAATTGCATGATGTCTCCATCCAGTGCATTGCGATAGACTTCGAGGGCCTCGCCGACGGCTTCGATAGTCTGGTCGATGGCATCGTTGTCGTGCGCAGCGGAGACCACGAACGATGGAGCGAGGATGCCTCGGCGGATGAGTTCCTGCAGGAAGAGCGTACGGAAGGGCTGCGAGGGCTCTCCGTCTGCATCGCGTGTGGCGAAGACCAGGTTGCAGTCGCGGCCGAGGACGGCGAACTGCTCGCTCAGCCCCAGACGATTGACGTGCTGATTGATGCCCTCGCGGAGGCGCGCGCCCTGCCGGTAGAGCTTCCCGACTACGTCTTCCTCGGCGTAGATCCGCATGGTTTCGATGGCGGCGGCGAGGCCGTGCGTCTCTGCGCCGTGCGTTCCGGAAAGCAGGAATACGCGCTCGTGTTCGGTGCGAAGGCCGCCCCGCTCCATGAGGTCCCGGCGGCCGGCCAGCGCGGAGACGGAGAAGCCGTTCGCCATGGCTTTGCCGAACGTGGAGAGATCGGGCGTGACGCCGTAGAGGTGCTGTGCGCCCTTGAGATGCCACCGGAACCCGGTAAGCATCTCGTCGAACACAAGGACCGCCCCGTGCTCGCGACAGATCCGCTGGACTTCCAGGAGATAGTGCGTGGCGTCCTCTACCCCGCGAGCGGGCTCCATGATGACACACGCGATCTCGTCCGGATGGAGAGCAAACAGAGCCTCCAGAGCAGAGGCATCGCCGTACGGAAAACGCACCGTGAGATCCTTCACAGCCTGCGGAATCCCGGCGTCCATCGGAGTGGCTCCGATGAACCAGTCGTCCTGCGAGAGAAACGGATGTGACGCACACAGGGCGATTTTGTCTCGGCCCGTGGCAGCCCGCGCCAACTTGGCGGCAGCGGTCGTGGCATTGGAGCCGTCCTTACAAAACTTGACCATCTCCGCGCCGTCAATCAGCCCGAGGAACGCCTCGGCGGCTCTCAACTCGACGGCTGCGGGGCGGGTGAAGTTCGTACCGCCTTCCAGCGCGCGCATCGCGGCCGCGGTTACACGAGGCTCGGCGTGGCCGAGGGTAACGGCGCGCAGGCCCATCCCGTACTCGACGAAGCTGTTGCCGTCCACGTCCCAAACCCGGCAGCCCAAGCCCCTTTCGACGACCAGGGGTGCGGCTTCCGGCATCTGGTCGTC
>JADFLK010000119.1 GCA_022564455.1 Bacteroidota bacterium | reverse complement strand
CGTTCCGGGGGCCACATCAGCACCATCGAAAACAACTTCGTACGATCCTGCTTGCTGTTCACCGTTTGCCAGAACAGCTATCTCTCTGCCCAGAGCGTCGTAGACGGCTACGCGAGCCGCCATCGCCTCGGATAGCTCGTAGCGGATAGTAGCCTGATCGGTGAACGGATTTGGGAATGGCGGGGAGATTTGTAGTTGGAAGGTCTCACTGAATTCAGTCTCCACGCGTTGCGGAGCCAGGAGACCTAAGTACCATGCTTCTCGTGTTGCGTGGGCCGCGAATCGAAGTTGGGTGACGGAATCGAGGTTGTCCGTTCCCTGCCCAAACGGCAGTGCAAACACGACTTCAGCCGACTCGCCGGGTTCTAGTCGAAATGGCCCTGTGTGTACCAACATATACGCGTTGCCTGGCGGGACACTACTACCTTCGCAATTATTGCGCGCACTCCAACATTCATTAGCGACCGGGTCAGCCGGAAAAACAAAGACTGTTGGTGGACCATTAGTTCCGTATCCAGACCCAGCCGACGTAAAAGGCGTGCCGTCATTCCATCGCCCGTGCATGTGATTGTAGTACGCCTCTTTGGTCCTGGGATCTGTGGTTGCTGGTTCCGTACATCCGTTACAGTAAAACGTTGCGGCGGTCATTTGAAGGCGCTCATCTGCTTCATCAACTTCACCGTCTTCGTCGTCATCACGTCCATTTGGCAGACCAACCGGACCCTGAACTACCTGATATCCTTGTGCCGGTGGGATGCCATAGACATTGTCATCTTCACCACCGTTGTACACGTAACCCACAGATAGCGTCGAATCTGATCCAACCCAATCATCGCTTGCATCGCCCAGATCGGGGTCCATCCACAGTGAGACATACGCACTGTCAATTGTGTTCACACTCCGGTTAATGATCTCGTACCTGTAGTACGACGCCTGCTTCAACGCACGCATTCCCGACCCAACTGCGAAGGCGCTGGCCTGCACCTCGATACCGAGCGGACTGCTTAGGGTCTCTTCGTGCATGTTGCCCACGTCGTTCATCACCCACCACGCCGTCTGGTCGCCGTAGATCGCGGGCTGATCACCACCCTCCAGGTTGTAGTTGTCCTCAATGCCGTCGCCGTCGAGCACCGGCGCACCCCAAGCAACCGGCCAATCTCGGAGATCATCCGTCACCTCACCGGTCCGGAGGTAACGAGCTACATCCTCGCGGCTGACGACGAAGATGCGGTCGTATGCGGAGCAATCGGTGGAATTGGGTAAAGCCGCGCCCGCATTGAGCGGCCCGGGCCACATCTCGTAGCGTGTATAGCGCGCGCCGGCAACGCGAATCTGGCCGTTTACCTTGCCACCTAGCCACAGGCTCGTCGCAAAAAGAGGGGAAGGTGCTCCGAATCCGAACCGATCGCTAGGTATCGGGGATCGTGGAACGAGATAGCCGTTCCCGGCCGTCGTCTCGTTACCAAAGAACAGAGCGCCCGTATTGAACACTCGGGCAAAGACCTCGCTGCCATCAACGTCCAGATCACCTTCGGCTGTGCCCAACTCGCACGTTCCGGGCGTCTGGGCAAAGGCAGCCGCACACAGAACCACGAGACAAAAAACCGTAAAAACGCGCATACGCACGATGACCAGGGGTGAGAGGTAAACAAGGGCCAACACCCTAACTTCGGCATCCACCCCTTACGCAGCAAGGGCAAAGAATTGCCCCTACTCGAAATCCGTGTTCAGCCGGTATCGCGCGATGCGGTTGTTGCCCGTATCGGCCACGTAGACGGTGCGCTCGAAGTAGGCTACGCCCGAAGGGTCACGGAATTGGAGCGGCCCACTCCCCAAACCCCCAAACGACACCTTGACCGGCCGCAGACTGCCTGCTCCCGGCGGAGCAGCCACACCTTCAACGCCGTTTCTGTTGAAGATGAGCAGGCTGTCCTTGGCGGCGTCCACCACAAACAAATACCCGGTTTCGTCGGCGGCAATAGCGAGGCCGGCGGGCTGCTCAAAACGGAAATCGCCGTAGAGGAAGCCATCCCCGTTCTCTGGATTGGTGGATGCTCCGAGTCGCTCGGTGTCCACCCGGTACACGGTTCCGTTGGTCGTTTCTACTACGCGGACAGAGAGGACGTTGTAGCGGAGCGATTCGTTCGGGGGTGCCTGTGCAATAAAGAAATCCTCCGTCTGGTCAGGCGAGGTGCGCTGTGGCGGCCCGATGAATGTCGCCACCGCCGACGGATAAATAGCGCTCAGGAGGCTGGCCTGGTTGGGGCTCAGCGTACTGATAAACGTGTTGTTCACGCCCTCTGTCGTGAACACCAGCACACCGTTGAACGGAGCAACGATCGTCGGGAGGCCGTCATCGCGCACGTTGAGAGGACCGCTGCGCGTGACATAGATCTGGTTGCTCGCGAGAACGGCTACGCCCGTAAACGCCGCATCTTCGTCAGAAAACCCGCTTTCTCCGAACTCGCGCGGATTCCTGAACTGGTTCGAAGACCGGGACTTGTCGTCGAAAGGATGCCAGATGATGTCCTCCAACGTCGGCGTGCCGGAGGTCAGTCCACTGATTCGGTAGACGACGGGCAGGTCCCACGTGCGGCCGTCAATCACCGTATCGCGGCGTGCAGCCACGTACAGTTGAAGCAATCGGTCCTGAATGATCGCCTGGATGTCTCGCAGCGGCTGCGTGTCCCCATTCGGCCAACCCAAATCGCCGAGGTAGGCTTGCGGGCGGCCTGCGAGGTCGAGTACATGGAGGCCCTGCCTGTCCGCAACGTAAATCAGTTCATCATAGCCGACGTACACGTCGGTGGGCGCATCAAAGCCGCCCAGCGTACTCAGACTATAAAACGGGTTCAGCGGGACGTAACCGACCTCATCAACCAGCGTCGGGTCTATCCGGCCTTCGTCGAAAATCTCGTCCGTGGTGCCATTATCCTTGGAGCCGAGTATGGCATCGCAGCCGGAGGCCAATAGGCAGAAAGCCAGTAGGCAGTAGGCAGTAGGAATCGGTTTTGAGATGTGCATTCAGATTCGTGCTATTCTGACTAAATTGCTTCCTGCTTATCTAGCTCTATTCAAGTCGAAGGTTGATGCCGACACGATGAACCGAGCCCAACCGTTCTAGGTTCGTGAACCCGTAGTCGATGCGCAAGCCAGGCCCTATTCCCGGTACGAGCAACCCGGCGCCGACGGACGGCAGGGTGGCCTCGTCTACCCCAAACCGGTAGCCGGCGCGTAGCGAAAGCAGGTTGTTCCACGTGTACTCGGCCCCCACGTTGTAGCGCTCGGCATTGTCGTTCGGATTGGTGAGCTGGCCCGAGAGCACCAGATCGTGCTGCCCCGTTGATGCAAACGGGCGATAGCTGGCACCGAGCATGAATGTTGTCGGTGGCTCGGCGCCGTCAAAGACGGTTACGATCGTCTGGCCATCAAGTGTCGTCCGGCTGATTGAGCCGCCCGGCGTGGTCTCGAAGCCGAAGTTGCGGATCGCCACGCCAAGTTGCACGCCGGTATCGCCAATCTTGTAGAACACGCCCAGATCGAGGAGGCCTGTTTTCGTTGAGACGCCTGCTACGCTTTCACGGACATACTTGGCCGTAACGCCGTAGGAAAATAGGTCGGTAAGCGCCTGCGAAACCGTGAGGCCCACCGCCAGATCAACCAGGCGGAACGTCTCGCCGGTGCCTTCGGGGCCGCTGAACTCCGTGGTCACGGGCATCTCACCCGAATCCAGTGCCTGGATACTCACACCCAGCGTAATCGGGCCAACGCGCGTGTAGCCCGCCGCATAGTGCAGGGCGACATCTGCGAAGTACATCGCGCTGGCCAGGCCTACTTCCGTCCGGCCTCCCTGCGCTGCCAGCGCCGGATTCCAGAATAGCGCACTGGCATCATTGGCGTTCGAGACAGCGGTCTCCCCAAGCGCCGCTCCTCGCGGATCCACGGGGATCTTCAGGAACTGGAAGGCAGACGTCCCCGCGCGATCCCCGCCGAAAGACGGAAGGATTTGGGCGCTTACCGGGAGTGCGGCGACAAGCGCGAGGAGGACGGCTGTAGTTCGGAAGAACATCGTCATAATGCGTATTTCGTATTGCGTATTTCGTATTGCGAATTTGGTTGGTCAACAGTCTTTACGCAATACGCATTACGCAATACATACACAATCAGAATTCGAAGGCGAGCCCTAATACAATGTGGCGCTGCGGGAGGAAACGGGCGGGGTTGAGGGGAGGAAGGCCGGATGAACCAGGGTCTTCGTAGCGAAGATCGCGAAGCGACGAAGGCACGTCGTAATCCGGGTTGCCACGGAAGGTGGTGAAATCGGTGCCCGGCTCAACGTCGGGGTAGGCTGTGCCGGTGACCGCGTTGATGAGCACGCTGTTTTGCTGGTTGAAGAGGTTGGTCACTTCCAGCGTCAGGTTGAGATCCTGCCCGGCCAAGGCAATCGAGCGCTGGAGGGTCAGATCGAACCACCACCAGGGTTTGCCGACTTCCGAGAAGCGGCGCTCGCGGTCGCTAACCGTCGTGTAGATGGGCCGCCAATCGCGCTCGCCGGTAAACGGGTTTACCTCGTTGTCTACAAAATCGACAGGCGTATAACGCTGGCCACTACGGAACGTGGACGCCAGATAGAGACGAAACCTGTTCAGACCTGGAACGCCAAAAAGGGATCGGGGCCGGTCGTACGTGAAGACCGTGGACGCCTTGATATCGAGTGGGCGGTCCCAGGCCAGCGGCGTCTCGAACGTGTTGTCGATGTTGCCGTCCTGAATGAGCTGCTGGAGCGCCTCGTTGTTCGTCGAGGAAAGCCCGGTAGCCCGCGAGTAGCTCGCGTTGATGTTCCCCCGAAACCAGGCTCCTATGCGCTTTATGTAGCTCACTTCGATACCACGCACGCGGGCGAAATCGCCGTTTATGCGCAGCGCACGGTTGGTTTCACGACCGGTGGCGTCTTCCACCGCAACGCTGGCCACGGTGATGAAATCGTACTTGTCGCGCCAGAACGCCGTCACCGAGAACGCGTCGTCAGAGGTGATCTGGTTGCGGAAGCCCAACTCGTAACTGATGTCCACCTCGGGGTTGAGGTTCGGGTTGCCGAGGTCGCCGAAGAACGACCGGTCCTGGTAGAATGGATCGAGGTTGGTGTAGAGGAACGTCGGGTGCGGTAGGCGGCTCGAGTGCCCGTAATTGAAAAAGAGCACCTGGTTCTCGCGGATGGGAAACGAGACCCGCACCTTGGGCAGGATTCGCGCCTTCCACCGCAATCCCAGCAAGCCAAATGATTCGTTCAGGTAGGCCTCGCGGATGACTTCCGGGATCGTGAACGAGCTGTCGGCTACGAGGCCGTCCACGTAGCTGCCGGGCGCCCAGAACTCCGTGCGGAGGCCGAGGTTGGCGATGAGGCCCCGGTAGCGAAACTGGTTCTGGACGTAGAAGGCCGCGCGGCGTGGCTTCACGCGCCACACGTCGCTGGCCTCGCCCAACCGGTTCGTCTGCGTGGTATCGCCCTCCGCCGTAATAATTGGCGCGCCGATCCACGGCCGAATAATGTCGATCCACTGGTAGTCGTTGAGCTTCACGTCGAACCCGGCTGTCACTTCGTAGCCGCGGTTCTCTGTAAACCGAGTGTAGAAGCCCTTCAGCACCATTTCCTCGGCAAAGTGATCGTGCCAGCGTGTGGCAATGCCACCGTTATTGAAGAGGCCCGGCCCCGGCAGTACGAAGAGCACGTCCGGGTTGATGGGGTTGCCGTCGGCATCCACAAAAAGCGACCCCGGATACTCGATAATGCTCTCGGGGTCGAGCTCGGCATCTACGTTGTCCGGCCTCCAATCGCGGCCGTTGGCGTCGGCGCGGAGGCGCGTGAAGAGGCGGCTCAGTTGCACTTCGTAGAACGACTGGTTGTTCAGCACCTGCGTCCATCTGAGGTACGCGATGTTGTTGTCGTGCGCGTACGTGTTGGCGTTGTCGGGCTGGAGGGAGAACGCATACTGGTAGCCCGGCCGCACCACGTCGTCGTTGCCTGTCACCTGTAGCATCCGCGTGTTCTGGCTGATGTTCAGCGAGCGCTGGTAGCTCGCCTGGAGCTTGAGGCCCGGCCTTGGCAGCCACGTCAACTTGCCGAGTCCGCTCCAGCGGTTGTTGGTGCTCGGCATCCAGAAGGTGCTCTCGAAAAGCGACGTGCGCACTTGCTCCGGCGTGGACGTGAAGCGGGTGAAGTCATCCGAAAACCGAACTTGCCCACTAAGGAAGAAGCGAAGGCTGCCCGGCAGGATGGGGCCGGAGAAGGTGCCCTCGTACACCTCTTCGTTCCAGGTGCTCCTCCAGTCGCTGTTGAAGCCGAGGGCGTCGCGCTTGTGGGAAAACGAGCCGTGGAAGTCGTCGGTGCCGTCGCGGGTGGTGACCTGGATGACGCCCGAGGTCGCATCGCCGATGTCGGCTCCCACGCCGCCGGTTGTCACTTCAACCTGTCTGAATGCATTGGCCCCGAGATCGAGCCAGAAGGCAGTGTCTTGCTCATCTGACCAGTAACAGCCCTCGACGCAATTTACGCCCGAAGAAGGAGGGTTCCCTCGGCAGTCGCCGCCGTAGTCATACCACTTTGCATCAGCACCACACAGGGGGCAGCCCCCTTTGACGGTTCCCCAGTTACTCATCGTGCCTTCTTCATGACATCGTCGACGAACTGGCGGCCTACGGGCGAGCCTAGCCATTGAATGATGGTGTTGGCCACCTCCCGATCTCGCGCGGAGATGATCGGCGGAACATCGTCATCGGTATACAACAGGTAGTCGAGGTTTGTGCGTCCCCCTTCGAC
>JADFLK010000118.1 GCA_022564455.1 Bacteroidota bacterium | reverse complement strand
CAGTTGGCTGCAGCATTGCAGTTCGTACGTTGACAAAATGATCGAGCGGTTCCACCTGAACGAAGAGTCTTCTGTCGTTGAGGTCGCCAGCAACGACGGTAGCCTGATGCGATGTTGTCAACAACACGGCGTCAAGACGCTCGGCGTCGGCGTGGGAGAGCGAGGTTGTTCCCTCGGCGGCCACTTGAGCGCGGAGCGTTGCGATCTCACGCGCGAGTTCAAAGGAATCGAACTCAATATTTCGGCCGTCAGCGCCGCCGATGAAGTTCCATCCATGCGTGTCGTCTACGTAGCCGTTGCCGTCGTCGTCTACACCGTTGCCGGGGATGTCGTCGTTGGTCCAGATCTGCCCTTGCAGGTCTTCGTGGGTGATGTCCACGCCGCTGTCGATCACAGCTACAACAATCTGGCGAGCCGGTTCGCGGCCTTCCAGCGCCTCGTATGCGCGATCTACACTCATTCCGTAAACGCCATCCTGCTCGTAATCCAGGTTGTACCAGACGTCAGGCGGAGCATCGGCATCTTGCGCCGCAGCGAGAGGGAAGAGAGTGAGGGCAAATAGGCCGGTGAGGGCGAGACGTTTGAGCATGAGCATCCGGGATGAAAAAGATCGTGGGAAGAAATCGCGGGAGTATACGGCGAGGGGCAGGCTAACGCGCCGGGCCGGTGCGTTCGTGTAAAGCCAGGTGGAGAAGGCTGGATGATTTAGCGAGGAGAGAACGCATCATCGGATCCTCTTTACCCCTACCTCCGTTCACGTTCCCTCTTTTTCGATAACTCCTTCTATGCCGCACATCCTCTGGGCCGACGACGAGATCGACCTTCTTAAGCCCCACATTCTCTTTCTCGAAGCCAAGGGCTACGAGGTCACCAGCGTCACCAACGGCGCGGATGCCGTGGCCCACGTTAAGGACAAGCGCTACGACGTCGTTTTCCTGGACGAGCAGATGCCGGGGCTCGGAGGGCTGGAGGCCCTCGCGGAGATTAAAGCTGTGCGCCCCGAAACGCCCGTGGTGATGATCACCAAGAGCGAGGAAGAGGACCTGATGGAGGATGCCATCGGCGGTCAAATTTCCGACTACCTCATCAAGCCGGTGAACCCGAAGCAGATTCTGCTGACGTGCAAACGGTTGCTGGAGGGCACCGAGATTCGCGCACAAAAGTCTTCCCAGAACTACTTGCAGGCGTTCGGACGGCTGTCCGGCCAGATTGGGGCAGGCCTGGCACCCGGGGAATGGATTGACGTGTACAAGGAATTGACCCGGTACGACCTCGAGCTGGAGGGCGCCGAGGAAGGCATCCGCCAGATACTGGACGACCAGTACCGCGAAGCCAACGTGGCATTTGGGAGGTACATCGAGGCGGCCTACCCAGGGTGGATTGAGGCTGTGGGCGCCGGGAAGAAACCTGAAGAGACGGAAAGGCCGGTGCTCAGCCACGAGATCTTCCCAACATGGGTGCTGCCGGAACTGGAGCACGAGAAACCCGTGCTCTTCTTCCTCATCGATTGTATGCGATACGACCAGTGGTTGGCGTTCGAGAAGTTGCTGCTCCCCTTGTTCGACGTGGAGACGAACTGGCACTACGGTCTCCTGCCTACGGCCACGCCCTATTCGCGCAACGCCATCTTCTCGGGGCTCCTACCGATGGACATCGCCGCTCGCTTCCCGCAATACTGGAAGACGGTTCAGCGCGACGAAGACACCTCGCTTAACCAACATGAGGCGGAGTACTTGCAGGATTTGCTTAAACGCCGCCACCACAGCAGCCGGCTGCGCTACGAGAAAATCGTCTCTACAAAAAACGGGCAGGCGTTCGCCGAAGCCGTCACCGACTTTACGCAAGTGGATCTGGCAGCCATCGTCGTCAACTTTGTAGACATCCTCTCCCACAGCCGTTCGGATTCCGCCGTGCTGAAGGAGATCGCTCCAGACGTGCCTGCTTACCGTGCGCTGACACAGACCTGGTTTGAGCATTCGTGGCTGTACCAGGCGTTCCAAACCCTGGCCGAGCAGGATGTCACCATCGTCATCACCACCGACCACGGCGCCGTCCGGAGTTTGCACGCCACGAAGGTCATCGGTGACCGGGACACGTCCACCAGCCTCCGCTACAAACACGGGCGCAACCTCAAAGTGGACGCCGACGATGCCATCTTTGTCAAGAACCCAGAAACGTACGGACTGCCGCGCGAGGGCATCAACGAGAACTACATCTTCGCGAAGGAGGATTACTACTTCGTCTATCCGACCAACTACAACAAGTACCTCAACCAGTACCATGACACCTTCCAACACGGCGGCGTCTCGATGGAAGAGATGTTGCTGCCCGTACTCACACTGCGATCGCGGGTGTGATGGGGATCGGATCGGCTGTCAGGCGGTTCATCGGATGAGGAATCCCAGATTAGATGAGCCTTGACGATCTCCTCCCCGCCGAAACCACTTCACCCGAAGCTACCATGGCCCTAGGTGAGCAACTGGCGAGTGCGCTCCAACCGGGAGATGTGCTGGCCCTCTACGGCGACCTTGGCGCCGGCAAAACGCATCTGGTAAAAGGTATCGTACGAGGGCTGGGAGGACTGCCGGAAGACGTCACGTCACCAACGTTTACACTGATTCAGGAGTACGCAACCGACCCACCGCTCTACCACCTCGACGTGTACCGGATCGGGCAACTCGCCGAACTGGAGCAAATGGGCGTGGAGGAGTACCTCCATGGCGACGGCATCTGTGTGATCGAGTGGCCCGAGCGCATGGAGCCCTTGCTGCCGGGGCGCACCATTCGACTGCGACTGAAACACCTTGACGAAAGCCGACGGCTGATCGAAAGGGAAAAGGGGAATGGGACAATTCTGAATGCTGAAGAATGAAAGCTGAGTGATGATGCGGATGACGGAGAACAGGAGTCAGGAGCCAGTGGACGATCTTCTCACATCCCCAATCGCTTCACCCTTCAGCGTTCAACATTCACCCTTCACTGTGGCCTATCAAGACGCTCTAGACTTCCTTTTCACCCTGCCACGTTTCGGGCATGTGGGCGCGGCGGCTTACCGGCCGGGGCAGGCGCGGATGTGGGCGCTGCTGGAAGCGATGGGCAATCCGCACGAGCAGCTAGAGACCATCCACGTTGCCGGGACGAACGGGAAGGGATCGACGGCGTCGATGGTGGCGGCCATCGGGACGGCTTCCGGGAAGCGAATCGGGCTGCATACGTCGCCGCACTTGTTTGATTTCGCCGAGCGCATGCGAATCGATGGCAGCCCTGCGCCGCACGAGTGGGTTGTGGACGCCGTATCGCGATTCATGGGCGATGTCAAGCGCATTGAACCGAGTTTCTTCGAGGCCTCCGTAGCGCTGAGTTTCCTTTATTTCGCCGAAGAAGCCGTCGATCTGGCCGTTGTTGAAGTTGGCCTAGGCGGGCGGCTGGATGCGACCAATGTGCTGTCGCCACGAGCCTGCGCGGTTACACACATCGGCCTGGACCACACAGAGCTGCTCGGCGATTCGTTGGAGGCCATAGCCCGCGAGAAGGGTGGCATCGCTAAGCAAGGAGTACCATTGCTTTCTGCGGTTGAGGATGGGGAAGCGTCTGCGGCACTTCGAGAAACAGCTCAGAAAGCCGGGGCGAAGTTCGAGAACGTGCGAGAAACGACGTTACTGGAGGTCATCAATAGCACCTCATCTGGTCTCGTGATTGACCTGCAAACGCCGGTTCGTCCGTACAAAGACTTGAAAGTTGAGCTTCCCGGCGTCCACCAGGCATGGAATGCTGCCTTGGCCGTCAGGCTTGCCGAGACTGCGTGGCCGGATATCCAACAGGAAGCCGTGCGAACAGGGCTGGCGGATGTCGTTGCACGAAGCGGCCTCCGAGGCCGGTGCGAGGTGATGTCCGAGCACCCTCGCATCATTGCCGACGTGGCGCATAACCCGGATGGATGGCATTCGGCTCTGGCGTTTGCGAAGCCGAAGCAAGAAGGGCAGTTGTACGTGCTCGTCGGTGTTATGGAGGACAAAGACGTGGCTGCCTTAGCCGCCTTGTTGGCAGAACACGAAGCCGTCGCCCTTCCGGTTGGCCTTCCGTCGCCGCGTGCGATGCCAAAATCGGCGCTGTCTGAGATCCTCCAGGCCACGGGGGTTTCGGTCGTGGACGTGCCCGGCGTCGTAGAGGGCATCGGGTGGTTTTGTCGGCGTGCCGAGGAACGCGACGTACTACTTATTACGGGCTCGCATCTAGCCGTGGCAGCGCTCGGGGATTATCCATTCTGAGAGGCTGTTGAAAAACCACGCCGTATGCGAGGTGCGTGAATCTTGGTCTTGATCAAGGCGCGGGGGACGATTTGATTTTGTGTGCCGAAAATTCCAGAACCCCATTTTGTTTGTCATCCTGTGCGGAGCGCCAGCGGAGTCGAAAGATCTCAATAAAGATCTCAATAAAGGAGGTACGAGATAGCACGAACTCCTTGTTGAGATTCCTCGACCCGGCTCGGAATGACGGCGGGATGGGTGTGTAGTCGAAGGGTCTCAATAGATGAGCATCAGGTCGTCGTGGGGCTCCGTGTTGAGATTCCTCAACAAGTTGAACCTTCGCGTAGTCATGATTTGCTCGCGCATCGCTAATCTGCGTCCGCACCCATAACCCGCATCGCCGTGATCGACCGCTACACGCGCCCCGAGATGGGCGCCATCTGGACCGAACAAGCGCAGTTTCAGGCGTGGCTCGACGTGGAGCTGGCCGCGTGCCATGCATGGAACCAGGCGACAGGCATCATTCCCGCCGACGACGTGGAGGCGCTTTACGCGAATGCCTCGTTCGACATCGCCCGCATCCACGAGATTGAGGAAGCCACGCGCCACGACGTGGTGGCGTTTACACGGGCGGTTTCGGAAACCCTGGGCGAGGAGCGCAAGTGGGTCCACTACGGTCTCACCTCGTCGGATGTGGTGGATACGGCGCTCTCGCTACGCATCCTGCGGGCCAACGAAATCCTCCACGTCGGTCTCCAGCGCCTCTCGGATGTTCTCGCTGCGAAGGCGCGTGAACACAAAACGACGCTGATGGTAGGGCGTACGCACGGCGTTCACGCCGAGCCCACCACGTTCGGCCTCAAAATGGCGCTGTTCTACGCCGAGGTGCAGCGCAACATCGAGCGCTTCGAGGCCGCGGCGGAAGGCATCCGGGTGGGGAAGCTCTCCGGCGCCGTCGGCACCTTCGCCCACATCCCGCCCGAGGTGGAACGCCTCACGTGCGAGCGGTTGGGCCTCAAACCCGCGCCGATCTCGACGCAGGTTCTCCAGCGCGACCGCCACGCGCACTACCTGGCCACGCTGGCCCTCATCGGCGCGACCATCGAAAAGATCGCCGTGGAAATCCGCCACCTCCAGCGCTCGGAGGTGCAGGAGGTAGAGGAGTCGTTTGGAAAAGGACAGAAGGGATCCTCCGCGATGCCGCACAAGCGCAACCCGGTTGGCTCCGAGAACCTCACCGGCATGGCCCGGCTGCTGCGCGGTTACATGGTTTCGGCGTACGAAAACGTGGCCCTCTGGCACGAACGCGACATCAGCCACTCCTCCGTCGAGCGCGTCATCATCCCGGATGCCACCATCGTGCTCGATTACGCCCTGAACCGCATGGCCGGGATCATCGAGAACCTGACGGTCTACCCCGAGCGCATGCAGGAAAACATCGAGCGCACGTACGGCCTGGTGTACAGCCAGCGGTTGCTGTTGATGTTGATCGAGGAGGGTCTGAGCAGAGAAGAGGCCTACGACATGGTCCAGCCGCTCGCGATGCAGGCATGGGAAGAGCAGCGGTCCTTCCGTCAGATCGTGGAGACCGACGCCTCCATCACCGCCCACTTGTTTCCCGAGCAGATAGCCGAGGCATTCGATCCGTATTACCAGATCCACTGTCTTGACGACCTATTCGAACGGGTAGGACTGTAGGATTTCCTCTAGGCGGGCTTGCATTTCAGGCGGGTTGTGTTGTATATACCATCTCTTAGAAAGCGGCACACGGAAAGCCGTCCCTTCCCTCTAGCCACTCCTATTCGCGGAGTACTCCCATGAAGAAAAGTTTCCTAATACCCTTTTTCATAGCGGTTGCTGCACTTGTCGCGGCGCCTTTAGCAAGCGCCCAGAGCTTTCAAACTGCTCCAGGCCATCCTAGTGCGAGTTCTGTTCCCTGTGTTGGGCCGGTCTTCCAAAACACGTCCTGTACAGCGGTAGGAGGCGTTGGGGTGTCATGCACTGCTGGTGATACTCAATACTTACGCCGGTTCGAGTTGGACACAGAATTCGGCATCACCCTCCAGTTCGACGTCACCTCGGTGGATATTGGGATTGATTCAGAGGTTAATGGTTTTGAAGAAACCATCGAAGTCTATCTCAAGACGATCCCCCGCGGAGACGCCATGCTGTTTGGCAATATGACGACGATCGCCGGTCCCGTCGTCGTATTAATCCCTGCATTCTCTGGGTTCTTTGATATCAACGTGCCTATCGTAGGATCGGTCGTAGATCCGACGACGACCGATCTGATTATCGAGTATGACGCACTTGACAATGACGCCCTAATCTTTCCCGGCGCCAAC
Organism: Bacteroidota bacterium; assembly: GCA_022564455.1. The sequence goes on along the minus strand of JADFLK010000118.1, from coordinate 227 downwards.
TCGGACGGAGAGACCACCGATGCCTGGATCGCTTCTGTCACGTGTGGCATATCTGAGCCCATAGAGTTGGGTGCTATCGGCTTCGACGATAGTCACACCATCTTAGCCGCACGCGGCGCGGAAATCCCGGTCTTCCATGACCGCCCGGTTTGTCATAGCAGGCCGTGGAGCGTGAAGCCAATTACCGCACCGCTACTGCGGGTAGAGTTTGGATCAACCGGCGCTAG
>JADFLK010000117.1 GCA_022564455.1 Bacteroidota bacterium | reverse complement strand
AGAGCATGGCCTGCACCCCGTTTGCCAGACCGCCCGTTGCCCAAACCTGGGGCGGTGCTGGACGGCAGGAACGGCCACGTTCATGATTCTCGGGGACGTCTGCACGCGCTCGTGCTCGTTCTGCGCGGTGCAAACCGGCCGGCCAACGGACAAGGACCTCGATTGGGACGAGCCCCGGCGCGTAGCCGAGGCCGCCCGGTTGATGGGCCTCAAGCACGTCGTGGTTACGTCCATTAACCGCGATGACCGCGAGGACGGCGGCGCCCCGATTTTTGCCGAAACCATCCGGCTCGTCCGCGAGCAAATACCCGGCTGCACCATCGAAGTGCTCATCCCGGACATGCGCGGCCTGCGCCCAGCCCTCGAAAAGATCTTCGAGCAGAAGCCGGACCTCCTGAACCACAACATCGAGACCGTCCCGCGTCTCTATCGGCGTGTACGCCCACAAGCCGACTACCAGCGTTCGCTCGACGTTCTCAAGATGGCAAAGGACGAGCACGGACTCCGCACCAAGAGCGGCATCATGGTTGGCCTCGGCGAGACGGAGGAGGAGGTCTTCTCACTAATGGACGACCTGGCCGCGCATGGCGTGAACGTGATGACCATCGGCCAGTACCTCCAGCCTACGAAAATGCACCTTCCCGTCGAGGAATATGTACACCCTGACGTTTTCGCGTACTACAAGGAGGTCGGAGAGGCGAAGGGTATCGAGTACGTGGAAAGCGGCCCGCTCGTTCGGTCGTCGTACCACGCGGAGCGGCACGTTTAGATGGACCGCGGACAGAAGATGGCAGACGGCAGACGGAAAGTTGGGCGCTCCCACAACGGACAACCGAAATCCGAAATCCGAAATCCGAAATCAACCTCCTCCTTTCTTCCTCTCCTCTTTTCCATACTCTTCTCCGGTTGCGGCATCAGCCTGTTTTCCGCAGGCGAAGCCAGCATCGCGGCGCACTCGGTTTTCCTCACGCACCCTGGATGCTCCACGTTCGTTGCGCAAACACTCCGGGAAGGCATGACTCTGGTTGAAACGACAGGTGACGACTACGCTCCGGCCGCCGGCGATGTATTTGAAGGCCCGGCACGTATCGGCCCCTCCATGTTCCGTTTGTTTGACGGCACCGAAGCGCGCCTCGCGGAGGGTGGGCGCAGCATCTCGCTCACTATCGTGGCCAGGAACCTCTCGCCCGAGGACGCAAGGGAGCAGTTGGATGCTGCGTGTCAATGATCAGGGGCCCTCTTCCGACCACGCCCGAATCGCCTCCGCAGCACCCGGAATCCCACTTTCGGCCAAGCCATATTCTATCGGTAGTTCGTCGGCCAACCGATCAAACGTCATGTAGCCTGAGACGGTGATTGACCTTGGATCGACCTCCTCGCCGAACCGGTCCAACCGCGCGGACACTTCGGGGATCGGGAAGCGCCATTCGGAGGTCTGAACATCACGCAAGGCACGGCGCTCGCTAACCCATTCGCTCTCCAGATAGGAAGGGTCTTCCGACTCTCCGACGTAGATCACTTGGAGGATGCCGTGGAACTCAAGATCGAACTCTTCGCCGTCGCGTTTGGGCTTCAGGATTTCTTCCGGGGTAGTCGGGAAGCGATTGCCACCACCCAGCGATCCTCCAGACTGCCCAAAAATGCTTCCCCGACCCGGACCCTGATTGGGCAACAGATACAGATGAAAACCCTGCTCCTCGACATTGTTGGCCAGAAGGGAGCGAAGCGCATGACGAAACGAACCGGCGTATGCCCGGGCACGGTTCGCCTGCCAAAGCGCGGCCTGAGCCCGGTCCTCAGGCACCATCTCCTCGAAGAATGGCTCGCCATGAAAAAAGTTGTAGTTCGACCGCGCCTCAAAATCGGTTAGATCGTAGCGGATGCGATACCCCAGCGCGTAGTTCTCGATGACAAGGGGTTCAGAAGCCTCGGCCCTTAGCTCGCCCCGACGGTCGGAAAAGTTGAGCACGAACGGATTAAGGATCTCCGTTTCGGCTGCGTTCGGGCTCTCTCCGATAAACCGCCGCTTGAACCGCTCGTACCGACGCTGCCATTCAACATCCTCGGTGGATTCAATCGTCACCTGGCCCAGCTCCAGAACAGCTTCCTCCATCCTGAAGTCAACCGTTTTGTTTTCGCCTGCTCGGCGGAGATTCAGGTTCTCGGCTTTCGTCTCAAACCCAATGATCGACGCGACCAGCCGGTGGACGCCAAGCGGAACGTTGTTTAGGCGATAGTGGCCGTTGGCATCTGTTGCAGTTCCTCGTTGCGATCCCGCGAGAAATACGTTGACCCCTGGGATTGGCCGGCCGTCATCGTCGGTTACGATTCCCGAGAGCGAGGCAACCACGCGATCTTGCGCCTGCGCACTGACAAAAAAGGGGGAAACAAAAAGAAGAGCGACGAAGAGTCTGCGCATATGGATCATTAGGACGGGTGAAGGCTGGGTGTAGGGCGACTTTCGTTCAACGTCGCCGCGAGGCGGGTAGTCTGAGTCACAAGGGTACTTCGAAGTGCCCAAGGATTTCAACGTATTCGCTCTGACTTCGTGGTTGACTGGGGCCAAACATGGGTTGTTTGAGGAGTACTCGTTCGACATTTTGCATTCATCCGACGGCATTCCATGGAGCGCACCCTGGCCATCATCAAACCCGACGCCGTAGCAGGCGGCCACGCAGGTAAAATCATTGACCGCATCATTTCTGAGGGCTTTTCTATTCGAGCGATGAAGCTCGTCAAGCTCACGACAACGGAGGCCGAAGGCTTCTACGCCGTTCATGCGGAGCGCCCATTCTTTGGCGAGCTAACGGAGTTCATGTCGAGTGCCCCGTGCATTCCGCTTGTTTTGGAGCGAGAGAGCGCCGTGGCGAAGTGGCGCGAGATCATCGGCGCTACGAACCCGGCTGACGCCACCGAGGGCACCATCCGCAAGCAATTCGCCACGTCGATGGGCGAAAACGCCGTGCATGGCTCGGATTCACCGGAGAACGGTATCAAGGAAGGCCGCTACTTCTTCTCCGAGAGCGAGATCGTGGCCAATGGCGCGAATGTGACTGATGCTTGACGACTTGTGCGTGTTTCGTATTGCGTATTTGCTCTGGTCAGCTATCCTTGCGCAATACGCTCTACGCAATATTTCTTGCAGGCAAAGATTCATTTCGCCACATTGTGTGGTCAATGGATCACCGAGACTTTCGTTGTGGCAACCTGGTCTCTGGCCGTCAGCCGCAGGATGTACACGCCGCTGGGCAGATCGTTAGTGTAAAACGTGACCTCGTGCGGTCCTGCAGTCTGGAGGCCATCAACCAACGTGGCGACGCGGCGGCCGAGGAGGTCGTAGGCTTCAAGCCTCACCAACTTCGCAGCTGAAAGGGTATAGCGTAGTGTGGATCCGTCGCTTGCCGGGTTTGGATGCGAAGAACTAAGGCGTATTGGGGCGGCAGCAGGAGGAGCCTCATCTGACGCAAGAAGTGGCCCCTCAAACAAATACACACCTGTTTCACCCGACGCGAGAGCAAAAAGCGCTGGACGGCCCTGCTGCAACAGTCCATTCGTACCCGTGATTCCGATACCCCGATCGGCAGACTCAAAAAAACTTTTCTCAGACGTCAGACCAAAGAAGTCGTCGGCGGCATAACCAGTCGACAAAAAAACATCCCCATAAAAGCCAACAACGGATGCCACGTCTTTTGCTTCCGTCTCCACAGGCTCGAAGTAATGGTGCTCAATGTTTGTTGGATCCCAGACCTTGACTCTCCTAATGCCGTTCGATGCGTCGGCAACGTATACGATTCCGTACGATGGGCAACAGAAGTCTGGCTCAAACGTGATAGCATTCAAAAACCCCCAATCCGTCTCCGCGTCCAACTCTTGCATGTTCGCCGGGTCGGAGACATCAATGGAATACATCCCCGTGCCAAAATTGACGGCGTAAGCCACCGCGCGAGCTGAGTCCACCACCACGTCTACTGTGTTGCTGCCCATAGGGAAGCTACCAAGCTCTTGCACATTCGCAGGATTGGAGACATCCAGGGCAACCAACCCCGAAAAACCATTGGCGAGATAGAGTGTGCTGCCAACCACATCAAGGCCAAAGGCCGGATGCGCGTTGTCCCATTCTCCGATGATCTGAGGATTGGTAGGATCGGCGACATCCAGAATCGTTAGCCGTGTAACACCCAGAAAACTATTTGTGACGTAGGCAACACCGCTCTCCACGTGGACCTCCTGTGTATTGGGCGGCACGGCAATGCGGGCGATCTCCTGAACACCTGCAAACACGTCGGAAACGTCCAGAATCCGAAGTCTGCCGGAGAGGTCGGTTACGTACAGCTCATCCCCGTCGAAGAACACCTTGTTGGAAAATCCGGCGTTTTCGTAGAAGCCAATCTGTGGTAGCTCGTTGCCGCCTAAAATCCGCGCTTGATGGATGCCTAACCCCTCAAAACGATCGGCCAAGAGCGCAAGATTGTGACCGTGGTGGTACGCAAGGCTAAGACCTTGTTCAACATCAGTAAACGATTGAGCAAGTAAAGGCATCGAAGGTTCCGGGACGGCAACTTTGTAGATCCCAGTAAGCCCTACGACAAAAATGACCTGGTCGTCACTTGGCCCGGAAATCACTTCATACGTTGTCTCTTCTCCGAGCGAGAGGCTCCCAATTTCAACCGGAAGGGCCGGATTTGACACATCAAGAACCTTGAGGCCAAAATCTCCTGACAAATACAAAATGGAAGTGGAAAACTGATCGACTGATACATACGTCACGAAGCCGCCCGCCTCGAACTCACCAAGCAACGTCGGACTCTCGGGTGTGCTGATGTCATAAATCCGGAAGTCGGGACCGTTTGCGTTGTTGCCGTCGGCCACGTACATCGTCGTCCCCGCCACGGCGATCCCGTTCGCCGATCCCGGCGTGTCAGACGTATGCACCAACGTCGGAGAGGATGGATCGCTGATGTCATACACCCCTATTCCATCCACGCCCCGGCCAACGTAGGCGAAGTCGCCCTCCACCGCGATAGCCAGTAGATCCTCCCCTTCGAGAGCGCCCACTTCCTGCAGATCCAGCGGGTTTGTGATATCGAGAATGAGGAGGCCTCTATTTTTCCGCAGTGCCACGAAAGCCAGATTGTCGCGAATAGCAAGGTCAGCCGGCTGCGCCGGAAGCGTGACGCGGTCGAATTCTTCTACAAACGCCGTGTCCGGATTCGTGTGGAGGATTTCACCTGAGATCAGGTAGGCTCCGTTTTGAAAGAGCACGCCGTTCGGGTGGGTCCGGACCAGTTTGGTTGAACCCTCGGCCACGTGCTGGATGGGTATCAATTCAAACCCGCCGCTCCTGTCCGGTCGTTCGTAATCCGTCGGAGGCACCGCGAATCCAACAGGAATGGGTTCTGCTGTTTCGGGATCGCGAAGATCTTGAAACTCCTGCGCGACTCCAGAGCCTGCAAGCAGGAACGAGACGAGAGCTGTGACAACATATCGCATAGCAATACCTCTGCTGCGTGACCAACTACTACAAATATCAATGTAGGCTACAAGTGGGAGATTCTCAAACAAACAACGTAGGGGCGATTCATAATTTCCCCTGCGAAAATGCCCCTCGCAACTTCCCGCACGCATCCTCCAGCACATCCATCTCCTTGGCGTAGCAGAAGCGGAGGAAATATCGGCCGTCCTCGGGATTGGCGAAGAACGAGTTGCCGGGGACGCAGGCTACACCGGAGGTTTCGATGAGCGTGTTCGTGGCCTCGCGGTCGTCGGAGAAACCGGGGCGATCCTTCGATAGCCGCTCGAAGTTGGCGAAGGCGTAGTACGAGCCCTCCGGCCAGGTCACATCGAAGCCACAGGCCTCCAGCGTCTCGCACATCAGCGCGCGCTTTACGGCGTAGTCGGCGAGCATCTGATCGTAGTAGGTCTCGTCCATCGGCAGTGCATCGGCCACACCGTACTGCAGCGGCGCGGGAGCACAGATGTAGACGAGGTCGTTCACGAGGCCCATCTTCTCAATCACTTCCTCCGGCCCAACGGCGTAGCCCAACCGCCAGCCCGTCATGTTAAACGTCTTCGAGAAACCCGAGAGCGTGATCGTGCGCTCGTACGCACCGGGCAAACTCGCCAGCGAAACGTGCCGTCGTCCGTCGTACGTCATGTATTCGTAGATCTCGTCGGTGACGGCCCAGAGGTCGTGCTTCAGGAGAATGCCGAGAAACGTGGCTAACTCGTCCTCCGTCCACATCTTGCCGCTCGGATTGGCCGGCGTACAAACGAGAACCGCTTTCGTCTTTTCGGTGATGACGGCTTCGAGCGCCTCAAAATCGACCGTCCACTCTTTACGGGAAAGCGGCACCGCCACCGGCTTGATCCCCAACAGCTTCAGGATGCCGATGTGGTAGCCGTAGAACGGCTCAAAGAGGATGACCTCGTCGCCGGGCTCGCAGAGGGTGAGCACCGCGGACACGAACGCGCCCGTCGAGCCCACGGAGACCATCACCTCGGCGTCGCTCGTGGCCGGGATATGATTGAACGTCCGCGCCTTCTTCAAAATCTGTTCGCGCAGCCGTTTGATGCCATTGTAGGCCGTGTAGATCGATTGGTCGCCTTCGATGGCCTCGATGGCGCCTTGCTTGATCGGATCGGGTGTAGGTAAATCGCAGATCCCCTGCCCGAGGTTGATACCGTTCACGCGGTTTACTGCAAACGTAACGGCGCGGATGTCGCTCTGGCGGAGCGTGTCGGTGCGGGAGGCTAAGGGCTTCACGTTTCTGAGTGTGGGAGAATGGGCGTGTGGGCGGATGCGAGCAGCCGTGGAGACGCCCTGCGGGGCGTCTACTGGAAATATAGG
>JADFLK010000116.1 GCA_022564455.1 Bacteroidota bacterium | reverse complement strand
CCGACGAGGCACCTGTCATGATAACGCTCCAGCAGAAAGTTGTTTCGATGCACTCAAGACAGAGCGCGTTCGGAGTGAGCGATTACAGAGCCACGCGCAGGCACGAACCCTGATCTTCTACTATTTCGTCTTCTACAACCAGTGCCTTCGCCATTCGACACTCAGATAGCAATCAGCAGCCGAGAATGAGGAGCGATATTCCATCCAGCAGGCAATTCGTCTTGCTGTTCAATACGCTTAACAAAGTGTCCTGAAAACCCGGGACCGGTCACTTCATCAACGTCACCCGGTGGGCGTCGTTGAACGTCTCGCCTACAAGGCGGACCACGTATGTTCCGCTCGGCAAGCCAACACCGTTGATACGAACCGTCTGCATCTCGCCGCCTGCCACGCTGCCCTCAAAGAGCGTGGCGACTACCCGGCCCAACACATCAATCAGATAGGCACGCACGGTCTGACGCGTATTCACGGCGAAGCGAAACGTGGCCTCTGGGTTAAAGGGATTCGGGTAGACGGCTTGGAGTACGTGTGTGCCCGGGATATCCACTGGTGCGGTTGCATAGGCACGGCCATCAAGCTGCGCCAATATCTCGGTATCCGTGCTCCAGGACACTACCACTTCTGACGAGTGGCGCAAGAACGACTTGGTCCAGTCGAAGCTATCGCTGTCATCGGCAATCGGAAAGGCGCCCACATTGCATGTGTGCGTGTAGGCACCTGCCTCGGCACTGCCTGGGATGGTTTGGTTCAGCGTGCCTGATAGGCTGGCGCCTGGTGCGAGCGTCCGCTCGATTGGCCTCCCTGTACGATTATTGCCGGGACCCTCAATGTCGAATCAAAAATCAAACGTCGCCGCTGAGGAGCCACTGTTGACGACCTCTATATCTTAGATGTAACTACCGCCGCAGGTGAGGATGACAGCGAGTAGACTCTCAGGCGTACAGTTAATCGCGAGCGTTATCTCGAACACATACGTCGCGCCAAGACTGTCGCCTTTAAATTCAGCCCCCGCAAGGGGGCGAATCCCAGAAACCGACACTGAACGACCGAAATTGCCACCAATACTGCTATCGGATGTGTAGATCTTTTCTACCTCAACCCATGAGCCATCCTATTGTCGTGCAAACATGTACGATACGTCATTGTCTATGCCCACGCCGACAGCGGCACGGTCTCCCGAAAGCGCCACCGGCCAGCCGAAATGATCGTTCCCGGCACTGTCAGAGACGATGAGTTTAGCCACTTCGAGCCAAGAGCCGACGCTCATGCACTACTCACCCACCCGCGTAACCGGTAACCGCCCCGGCATGTCGGCCACGACATAGGCCATGATGGCCATGGCTGCCACGCAGCGCTGGACGCCGTCCGGGGTCAGCACCTCAATCGTATCGGAGGGGGTGTGGTGGTACCAAAAGTATCGGTCGCTGTCTGTGTTGAGGCCCATGCCGGGCACGCCTTCGCGCATCAACGGCCCGATGTCGGCACCCCCGCCACCACGCGTCACACCCTTTTGCCCACGGGATCCCTCTGACAGAATCGGGTCGAGCAATTCGGCAATCGGCTCGAGCATCGCAAACGCTTCGTCGGAGCCGCCGAAGCCGAACCCTACCGGCGCAAACACGCCGCCGTCCGACTCGATGGCGAGGACGTGATTTTCAAGTTGTCCGGAAACCATAACCGAATCGTAGTAGGCCGTGCCGCCGCGCAGGCCGTTCTCTTCGTTCGTCCACAGTACGACGCGGATGGTGCGACGCGGCTGGAGGCCAAGGTCGTGGAGGAGCCGAACTGCTTCCCAGGCCACTACGCAGCCGCCCCCGTCGTCCATCATCCCCGTACCCACGTCCCACGAGTCGATGTGGCCGCCGAGCACAACCACTTCGTCCGGAAGTTCGGTGCCACGAATCTCGCCGATCACATTGCGCGACAGCACGTCGTCCTCGAAATGCGCGTCCATCTTGAGTGTAACGACCGGCTGCTCGCCACGATCCGCGAGCCGCTGGAGAAGCGCGGCGCCTTCAATGGTGATGGCCGCGTGCGGGATCGGCTCTACGTCGTCGGCATAGCGCATCGTGCCGGTGTGCGGGGTCTGCATTCCGAACGGCCCGACCGACCGGATCAGACTGGCCACAGCTCCGGCACGCGACGCCGCCGTAGCGCCGTTTAGCCGATACTGCACCGTCTCGCCGTAGTTGGTAAACGGCACGTTGAAGAGGACGATCTTCCCGGCCGCCTCAGACGCACGGGCTTCCAGATCCTCAAACGAACCGACCACGATAACCTCCGCTGTGATTCCCTCTTCCTGAGTGCCTATGCTCCCCCCCAGGCCCAACATGGGGAGGTTTTCCTCCCGTGGTAAAACAAGTGTAGCCGACTCGTCGCCTCTCACCCACTTGGGCACCATCACTGGCTGGCCACGTACGTTGCTGAGGCCATCAGCCTCCATCTCATCCAGAATCCAATCGATGGCATCTTCGAGCGCCTGCGAGCCACTTAGGCGGTGCCCGAACACATCGCCCAGGTACGCGAGCCGGTTGTAGGCCGCGCTGTCGGACGTGGCCGCCTCAATGATCTGCTCCACGATGTCGCGATAGGGCTCAATATCTACACGCGGCGAAATGGGTGAGATAGACGGCCCCTGAGCAAAAGCAGGGGCCGAAACGAGGACAGCGGTACAGAGAAGAGCAAGAAGACGCATGACGCGGCGGATTTTGGAGCCGCCAAACTACACTGTGAACAGGTCTCGGCATGGTTTCTAATGATGCAGCCTCTGAAAACCCTGTTCCATCTACGCATCGCGGTATCTTGGTTAACACTGTTCATATTCTCAAAACAAACCCTTGGCTCACCCACATGCCTCGCTACAGCACCATCGACGAAGTCCTGGCCTCGTACCCTGACCGTTTCCGCGCCGACAAGGCAGAAGATGTGGATGCGGTGGTCTTCATGAATCTGACCGGCGACAATGCACGCGACGTTCTCCTCACCGTGAAGGACCAGACGCTTTCCATTGAAGACGGCTCCGCGGATGATGCCACGCTGACGCTTATTGCCGATACCGAAAACTGGCTGGCCATTGAGAACGGCGAACTCAAACCGATGATGGCCATGATGCAGGGCAAGCTGAAGCTGAGAGGAAAACCGGCTTTTGCCATGAAGTTCATGGCCCTCTTCGGATACGCAGGCTAACCTTTGCTCCCTTTTGTGCGCAACGCACATTAACCATCTTCAATTCCAACAAAACTGCTCCCATGCCCACATTCACCAAGGCTCGCGCCGGCTCTCTGCTGCTGCTGATCGCGCTAACTCTTCCTCTCTTCGCCGGCTGCGACTCCAACGGTGGCTCCAGTGGATTGAATACAGAAGTCACCGTGATGACGCGCAACCTGTACCTCGGGGCAGACTTGTTCAGTCTTCTCGACCCTTCCTGCGCTGATGCTGCCATCCTCGTCTGCGTGGCACAGTTGTACGGAACGGTCGTGGCGAGCGACGTTCACGCGCGAATGGCCGCCATCGCGGCTGAGATTGAAGCAACCAACCCCGACCTGGTCGGACTTCAGGAGGTCACGACTTACTACTCACAGGTGCCCGGTGACCACCACATCCCCGGCAGCGAAACGCAGGCGACGAACGTCACATTCGATTTCCTCGAGATCCTCATGGACGAGCTTGATGCGCGCGGCCTGAATTACAACATCGCAGCCGAGAATATGAACGCAGACGTGGAATTCCCTTCAACGGTAGACGGCGTCAACTTTATCGACTACCGGCTCATGGACAGGGATGTAATCCTCGCCAGGAATGATGTTACCGTCTCCAACGTCTCGGAGAACAACTTCGATGCAGCCATTACTGCTGTTATCGAGATTGGCGGTGTGGATATCACATTCACACGCGGCTTCAGCCACCTCACGGCCATGAAGGACGGCGTCTCGTTTACGTTCGCGAATACCCACCTCGAGGTAGGTGGTGAAGCCGTTACCGCCCAGATTGCGCAGGGCGCCGTGCTCAAAGGCGCGCTCTCGAACCTCATGTCGCCCGTCATCGCAGTCGGCGATTTCAACTCGGATCCTTCCGATCCGGGCGACGACGGAAGCGTCTACCGCAACTTCCTGGACGACTACACCGACGCTTGGGCGAACTCCCAGGGTACGAGCACGCCCGGTAATACGTGCTGCCAGGATGACCTCCACGCCACCCCTTCGCAGCTCGACAGTCGCATCGACATCATCTTCTATCGCGGCGACGCCGACGCCACGTCCACGGACGTTGTTGGTGAAAACGAGGCCGACATGACGGGTAGCGGAGTCTGGCCGAGCGATCACGCGGGTGTTGTGGCTACGATTACGGTCCGCAACTGACGCGACCAACCTAGACTATCGAGGCCGAGAGGGAGTGATTGCAGCGGCAATCCTCCCTTTCGTTTTTTCTTTCACTTCCTATCCCAGTCCATGCTGATTCGCACTGTGTGCATGACCTTTCATCCAGACCGGTTGGAAGAGTTCCGGGCGTTTTTCGAGGAGGCCTCCGCGCAGATCCGCGCCTTCCCTGGATGCTGCTTGTTGGAACTCTGGGAGGATGTTCGCTTCCCCAATATCCTGACGACGTTCAGTCATTGGGAGAACAAGGAAGCCCTTGCGAACTACCGCCAGTCGGAGCTATTCGAGACAACGTGGGCGATGACAAAACCGTTGTTTGCAGCGCCACCGGAGGCTCGTAGTCAGCAGATCGTTGTGGCCGTCTCCACAGCGTGAGAGGATACTGCTAGAAGGCCGGCGATGTGTTGGAAGCACACGTCTGAGATCGCGCGCTGCGCTGACCGACCCCAACGAGATCTTTTCTCTCCCGACTTATCGGGATCGTCAGAATGACGTTTGGTCACTCCCCCATCGCCCCGTACCGCACCAGCCGGTAGCCGCCGCCGGGTGCATTCGCAACGGAATGGGCGATGACGCCGTGGAGGCCCTCGTTCCAGGTTGTCCATTCGTCTACGAAGTCCTCGGCGCGCTGGAGATCACCGGATGACAGCAGATCCAGAATTTCACGGAGGAGTGACTCCACCACCTCGTGATAGCGATCGTAGTGGATGGCGAGGCGTCCCTCCTGCTCGTCCAGTGTTACCAGGCCATTCTCCAGATACCAGTTCCACTGCATGAGCTGCATGGTCTGGTAGGGCTGGTCCCTGCGGGGCTCGCGCGACTGCACGACGCGCCGGATGCCACCGGCGTAGACCGAGCGAAGGGCCTCGTCCGTGTAGTAGCCGGAGGCGTGCAACTGTTCCGCTACAAAGAGCGAAACGAGATCGGACTTCATCTCCTCATACAGATTCTGGTAGTCCTGAAACGCTTCGGCCAACGTGCGCCCGTCAACGGTACGGTCGGTGCCGAGGTAGTGCCCTATTTCGTGCCACAGCGTGCGTTGGAAGTTGCCGTCTAGCGTAAGATCATTGCAGTGTTCCGCCAACACCGCCGCACAGAACCGGTTGTGCGAGCTTTCGAAGAGCTGCGGGTTCGTCATGATGTTGTAGCGCAGCAGGATCGTGCGGCCGTACTTCCGCGCATGATCGGCGTCGTTGGGGAGAATCGTAGCCGTGTTCGTTCCGCGCGACTGCCCAAAATCGGCAATGACGTTGTAGACGCTCACCGGAATCCGGCTGCGCACCGTTTTATGGCGGTCGTACGGCAGACTGTTCTCCAGGGCCTGGATGTCGGTCAGTGCCGAGACCAGCGCTTCGCTTCGCTCCTGATCGCGGACGAGCAGGCTGAGGGAATAGAAAGCCTTCACCCCAAACAATGCATCGTCGTACGTCTCGTAGCTACCAATCTGTACGTTCAGGTTGTTGAAATCGCCGAGCACCCACGCGGCATCGCCGGGCTCATAGTTAGACGTCAGTAAATCGTTCGCGCGAAGGCGCAAGTACGAGGCAAAATCGCGATCCTCGACCTGCATCGCGTCGGCCGATTCTCTGAGCAGATCGTGGATGCGCATGATCCGATCGGCGTAGGCCACGGCGTACGGAACGGTGTAGAAAATATCTTCAGAAGGACGTTCTCGAAGCGTGCTAAGTCGCTGCTGGAGGCCCGGATGCAGGAGCCGGAGACCCGGCCATGCTTCCAACGTCGCCAGGTCTCGGTCGAGCCGCACGGGTGTAGCACGTCGAACGACACTCCGCAAATCCAGCAGCGAGATCCGCTCGTCTGGATGCACGGCGAGGTAGGCATCCATTTCCTCCCTCGTAACCCCGATCGGATACACGTTCTTGCCGGGTGTTTCCGGCCGTACTCCCATGAAGGCTGCCCGCTGATTGTTGCCGTTCGTGCCAATCGGCCCCCGGTAGAGGCGGTACAGGTGCGCCTCCGGACTCCCCTCCTCCAGGCTCTCCCGCGCCCACGTAGCATCTGGATGCTTTTGATCCTCGTACAATTCCTGGAAGAGCCGGCCAGCTACCAGGAGATTATCTACTACGGTTTGTTCTGCTGCACTCAGGTGAGAAAGATCGGGCGCCAGCCTCAACACCGATGTGTTTTCGACGACACGGCGCGTATCGACATCGGTCCATTCTCCCTGTGCGGAAGCGGCTGCGGGCAAAAACAGACAGACCAGTAGTAGGCTCTGAAGAGCGGGACGAGTGCGGTACGGCATGGATTGAAGTAGGCTGATCGTATGCCCCGCAATGTAGGGCTCGCGCGGCATATCGCGGCATCGGAGAACCCGCGCGCTATTTGCCGGTAGGTAGCTGCCTCTCTATTGAACATGTAATTCATCCACTTCGAAGGCTACACCGGCCATCGCGTTGCGCTCCACGCCGACCCATAGCAGGACTTATCCCCGCGAAGAACTCTATAACGCGTTGACACACGGGGTCGGCGCAGTGGTAA
>JADFLK010000115.1 GCA_022564455.1 Bacteroidota bacterium | reverse complement strand
GATATCGCCTATCGCACATCTTACTGACCGGATTCCCTTTTATCCCGGCAAGCCGGGACCAGAGGCGTATGGAAGAGAACGAGGCATTAATGTAAGTGGCTTCTTGTGATGCTGGTCTGTTACAAGAGAAAGTTCACAACACCACCTCTTCCCCCCGCTCCGGCATCCGCACATCCCGATAACCCACTTCGTTCATCGCGGCGCTCAAGATCTCCTGCCTCTCCAGATCGCCGTGGACGAGGAAGATGGTTTGCAGGCGCTCGCGGTCCAGCTTGGAGGTAAAATCGAGGATGCCCGGTTCGTCGGCGTGGGCGGAGAAGTAGTTCATCACCACGACTTCGGCCTTCAGCTTGTGCGGCTCGCCGAAAATCTTTATCTCCGGTCGCTTCTCAACGATCCGGCGCCCCAGCGTGTGCTCGGCCTGGTAGCCCACGATCATCACCGTGTTTTTCGAATCCTCCACGTTGTTGCGCAGGTGGTGCAGGATGCGCCCGGCCTCGGCCATGCCGCTGGCCGAAATGATGACCATCGGCACCTTCATGGTGTTGAGTTCCTTTGAGCGCGCCACGTCGCGCACGTACTCCAACCGCTCGAAGCCAAACGGGTTGGGGTCGGTGAGCATGTAGTCGAGCAACTCGCGGTCGTAGCACTCGGGGTGCGCCTGAAACACGCCCGTCACGTTGACGGCCAGGGGGCTGTCCACGAACACGGGGATTCGCGGGATGCGGTCCTCGTTCCAGAGTTGGTCGAGCGCATGCACCAGCTCCTGCGTCCGGCCGACGGCGAACGCCGGGATGATCACCTTCCCGCCGCGCGCCGCCGTGCGCGTGAGCACCTTCGCGAGTTCGTCTTTCGCTTGAGCTACCGGCTCGTGCGTTCGTCCGCCGTAGGTGGACTCGCAGATCAGCCAATCCACATCCAGCATTCTCGCCGGGTCATTCAGAATGGGGCGACCCGGGTTGCCGATGTCGCCCGTGAAGCCGAGACGCTTCTCCTTGCCGCCCTCCGTAACTGTGAGCGTCATTGTCGCCGAGCCGAGGATGTGGCCGGCGTCGCGGTAGCGCACTTCGAGGCCCTCGCAGGGCTTGAACGGGTAGTCGTAGGGCATCGACACGAAGAGCTCCAGTACACCTTCCGCATCCTCCATCTCATAAAGTGGCTCAATCTCCGCCTGTTTCTTTTTGCGAATCTTCCGGTTGAAGAACTCGGCATCTTTCTCCTGGATGTAGGCGCTGTCCCGCAGCATCAGTGCACACAAGTCGTACGTGGCGTGCGTGCAGTAGATGGTTCCCCGGAAGCCATCCCGGTACAACCTCGGGAGCAGTCCCGAGTGATCGATGTGGGCGTGGGAGAGGAGGACAAAGTCGATCTCGCGCGGGTTGGCGGCGAACTCGGTGTTCAGCTTTTTCGCATCCTCGCGGCGTCCCTGGAAGAGGCCGCAGTCGAGCAGCATCTTTTTGCCGTTGTCGAGTTCGAGGAGGTGCTGAGAGCCGGTTACGGTTTGTGCGGCTCCCCAGAAGGTCAGCTTCATGTGCGTGTGATGTGCGGATGGATCCAGCCGTTTGGAGGCTGTTGAACAATTTGTTTTCGGCGGCGAGGCGACGGCCGCGGATTGCCACTGGACATCAAAGGGGCTTCTGTGAGAGCCTTCAGAAGATGAATCTGCGCAAGTTCAAGGGCCTCAAGCCCTGCAGCCATCGCCTGCTTCACGGCCCCGATTGGATGGGTGCCTGTCCAGCGTCAGGCGAACGAGAGTCGCCGTTTTGGTCAGCCGGTCGTTTTGAACATTGGAAATGAAATACGTGCTACCGTACGAACCAGTAGTGGTGAACGCATCGGCCGCTATCGTAGCTGCGTCCATCGTCTGATTGAACTGGACAACGTTGCCGGCACCTGTTGCCACAGCGAGCTCATTCTGAGTGGGCGTCACCGATTGGACCCACGTTTGGGCAGAAACCATCGGTACCATGAAAACAAGGATCGGGATGAGCTTCCTCATATTTGCAGTTCAGGGTTTGCTACCGCACCACCGTTATCCGCTCTGTTGCTGCCCGCCCATCAGCCTCCAATCGAACTATGTACGAACCGGAAGCAATGCCATCGGTTCGGAACGGTACCACGTGGCGGCCGGAGGCAAAGCTTCTGTCAACAAGGATGGCTACCTCACGGCCACGCAGATCGTACACGGCAATGCGAACATGCTCTGCGCGTTCAAGCCGGAAGGCAATGTTTGCATCCGTGCGCATTGGATTTGGGGTGATGGATTCCAGGGCGAAGCCTCTCGGCGTGCTTCCGGGCTCGTTCACCACTGGCAGGCGCTCGAGTTGGCGCTTCCACATCCCGTTTCCGTGGGTTCCAACGCGCAGGCTGCGGTCCATCGGCGAAATCGCCAAATCCGTCACCATCACGGCCTCTGGAAGCCCTGCGTTAAAGCTCTCCCACGTGGCCCCCGCGTCGCGCGAGACGAACACGCCCACGTCGTTGCCGACGTAGACGTCGTTGGGGATAGCTGGGTCAATGGCAACGGCACCCGTCGGGGCATCGGGTAACGTTCCCGTCACGTCCGTCCAACTGGCGCCGCCATTTGTTGTCTTGAAGACGTGCCCAGCTCCAAACCCCGACGCCGTGACATAGGCTGTTTGCGAGTCAGTCGGGTCGACGGCGACATCCATGAACATGCGATCCGGAAGCGTGCCCGTCACGTCGGTCCAGGTATCGCCCCCGTTCTGCGTTACGTGGACCCCGGTAGGCTGGCCTCGACTAAAGCTGGACAGTCGATCGGGGGCAGTTGTCACGTACACGACGTCCGCGTCCTGTGGCGAAACGGCCATAGCCAGCGCCGCGTTGCCGTCGAGCTCCACCCCGCCGTTGGTGGCCGTCCAGTTAGTGCCTTGGTTGTCAGAGCGATAGATGATGTTACGTCCCGCATACAAGCGCTCAGGCTGGCTCGGCGCCAACGCGTAGGGCGCAATAAATGCCGTAGGGTTACCACTTCCCGGCGGCGATATTCCTGAACTGGACGCCCACCGATTCAATGTCCGCGACATGCTCAGGAACTGCGACGACAGGTATTGAATATCTGCATCGGTTGGGTCAATCGTAGCCCACGACCCGTCACCGAAGCCAACCTTCGTCCATGTACTGGATCCGGTCCACAGCCACGTACCGTTGTCCTGGGCTCCTGCGATGGCTACAAGCGAATCGGTAGCGGCGTGGCCCGTGCTGTTGTAGAATTGCATCACGGTGTATCCTTCATTGAGATCCTCGTACACGGTTCCACCGTTGGTTGTCCGGAAAATGCCGCCATCATTGGCGAAGTAAATGATGTCCGGATCGGTTGGATGAAACGCGATGGCATGGTGATCGACATGGATCGATCCGCCTACGTTGGTTGCGTTGAATCCTCCGTCCGTCGATCGGTAAAGTGGCACCCCGGCAAGAAAGACCACGTCCGGGTCGTGCGGGCTGATACCGACATAATGGGCAAACCATCCCTGGTAGATGCCATAATTCAGTGTCGTCACCGTCGACCATGTATCGCCGCCGTCCAGCGTCCTGATGAGTTCGGTTGCGGTTCCTTCGCTCGATGTGATGCCATCGCCGACGCTCGCGTAGACGATATCCATGTCGGTCGGATGGCGATCGAGGATGATCTTCCCGATGAAATCGTCGGGGACGCCGCTTGTGAGTTGCGTCCACGTCGTGCCGCCGTTGGTTGAGCGGTAAATCCCCTTCCCCGCACTTTCCTGGTCGCCGTGTGCCGAGATGATGATGTCGGGATCCGTCGGGTGCAGGATGACATCCATCGCCATGATCACGGGGTTGACGTTGTCCCAGGTGGCGCCGCCGTCGGAGGAGTGGTAGACGCCCTCCGTGGTCGCCGCCCACACGTCGTCCTCGTCCATCGGATGCACGCGAACACGCGCCACGCCGCGCTCCTGGTTGAGGCTCCAATCGAGCACGTGGCTCCAACTGGCGCCTCCGTCTTCCGACTTCAAGACACCAATGCCGTAACTCCCGCGCGTTGGCCTGTCCATCACGCCGCCCCGCGTATCCTGGTACCGGTAGACCTCACCCGTACCCACGTAGACCACGTTTGTGTCGCTCGCCGCAATCGCGATCGTCGTCGCCGACGTAACCGGGAAACCCATGGTAACGCGCTCCCAACTTGCGTTGAGACCAGCTTCGTACGAACGCCAGAGCCCGCCACCCGCCGATCCGATCCAGATCGATTCGGGCCGATCCTGGTTGATTGCGATGGCCAGGGTTCGGCCTCCATTGTTCGTGGGCCCCATCGGCTCCCAGAACGTTCCAGGCTCAGTTGTTCGCGCGGCTACGGCCTGCCGTTCGGCAAACGCGGCCATGTAGCCCTCGCTCGGAAACCGGGTATCGGGGTACGAGCGCTGAAGACCCCACTGCACCAGAGCATGGAATGCACCCTTTTGTTCCTCCCAGTCAATTTCGTTTGACTCGCGAGGATACAACCACCAAACAGTGGCGGAAACGAGCAGAACAACAGCGACAACGGACAAAAAGCGGGCGGTCATGGCTCTCGGATGGGTTGGATAGCAGGTCTCTTAGGTACGGAAGATGATCCGAAAGCACAAGGGCACTGTTCTTCCCCCAGGCGTCTGTCGGATATTCCGGTGGCTCCATCACTTTTCAAGCTGAAAACTAAACCCTCATACGACATCGCCATTGTCGGCTGCGGCCCGGTCGGGGCGTTGCTGGCAAACTTGTTGGGCAGGTACGGCCTGCATATCGTCGTGCTCGAACGCGAAACCGCTGCGCACTCCCTGCCCCGCGCCGCCCATCTCGACGACGAAGCTCTCCGCATTCTTCAAGCCGTCGATGTTCTGAGCGAGGCCCTTACCGCCCACCGCGTTATCGACGGGCTGGACGTAGTGACGGGCGAGGGAGATGTGCTGTTTTGTGCTCGAAAAGCGGGGGCCGCGGAACAGCCGTACGGCCATCCCGCGGCCACCCTGATCCACCAACCAACCGTCGAAAAGGCCCTGCGAGAGGGCATCCGGCGGTACTCGAATGTGGACGTCCGCCTCGGTTGCGCCGTCGAGGAGGTAGATGACGAAGGGCCGTTCGTTCGTCTTCGAGGCCGTGGGCCGGATGGGCCGTTTGAGGTTACAGCCTCCTGGCTGGTTGGCTGCGACGGCGCATGGAGCGTCGTACGGGAGGTCATGGAGAGCCCGTTGAGGGGAGGCGGTTTGGAGCAGCCGTGGTTGGTGGTAGATGTCGTTCTCAAGGAAAAAATCGAGATACCCTGCCGCCTCCTCCAGATCGCCGATCCGAAGCGGCCAACCACCTACGTCCCCTTCCCCGACCCTCGACGGCGGTGGGAGTTTATGCTGAAACCAGGCGAGACGCCTGAGTCCATGACGCGGCCGGAAACCATCCGCGCATTGCTCTGCGCTCACATTGACCCGAATACTGTGGAGGTGGAACGGGCGGCAGTCTACACGTACCGCGACGTGACCGCGCGAGGGTGGCGAAAGGGGCGTTTTCTCATCGCCGGAGACGCTGCCCACCAGATGCCACCGTTCCTGGGGCAGGGGCTGTGTTCGGGGTTTCGGGATGCTCACAACCTGGCCTGGAAGCTGGCGCTGGTAGCCAAGGATGCTGCCGATCCCACACTGCTCGATTCCTACGAAGCCGAGCGCCGCCCGCACGTGCAGGCCATCACTAGATTGGCGGTGCGGATGGGGCGGCTCATTCAACTGGTGGGCGTTGGCGCTCGAATCCGGGACGCGGCGGTTCGGATGCTTCACAGCGTGCCTTCCATAAAGCGAAGACTGCTGAACTTGGAAGGCAACATCCCGCACATTCCGCTCGCCTTTTCTGGGGGAAGAGCGCCGAAACCGACCCTCCTCCCCCAACCCACCGTTGAGGCACAAGATGGCCAACGCACCCTGCTCGATGCGTTTCTCGGTGACGGCTTCGCGCTGATCGGCCTGGGTGTCTCGCCACGGTCCTGGGTGGATGCGGACGATCTGCCCACGTGGCAGACACTCATCACGCGCGCCGTTCACGTTATATCGAAAGACAATTCGTGGCCCGAGGTTACCGAAGGCGAAGTAGCTGTCCGCGACTCGGCGGGGGTATTGACGAAGTGGGCGAGAATCGAGCGGGGCATCATCGTCGTCCGCCCGGATCGGCAGGTGTTCGGCGTGTACGGCGCGGATGACTGGAAGATGGCCGCGGGAGGAGTGCGAGAAGCGGTGGGGCTGCGATAGCACGCTCCTTGACTGCACCGAGGACGTGGCCATTGTTTGGCGCGTAGGTTCAGAAGGGGAGATCCACAGAAGTATTTCTACTTCCGGCGATTTTATCGTTGAGCAGCTTGTTCTTATGCCTACGAGGCATCCCACAGAGTACGAAGACCGGCAGTACAGTAGATGGTTTTGCTGCTGGTGCAGCCACTTGTTATGTGGCTTCTAATCATTGAGGTCGCCGAAGCGGATTCGCTTCAACCGGAGTGCGGCTTTAGCTGCCTTGTCAAGGCGACTTACACCACCACACAGGATCGGCTCGAGCCGCTCCAACACGTCGACAAACAGCTCCTTTCTCTTCCCGATCTTTGACTCATCCTCGCCAGTCCGATTGCAGAATCGCTGATTGATGATGCAACGATTGTGGACTGAAATGTTTCGAACTTCGATAGCCTCGAGCACTATGTCGCGTTCGTTCTCCGGGAAGAGTTCCAGGCCGAAACGGTCCTTGAAGAATTCGGCGAGAGTATCCAGAGATTTGTATGACAGCTGTTCTACGCGACGCTCTGCTTCTGCCTTGACGAAATCATCCATCTTCAAGAAAATGCTCCTTTAGTGGGCATCATGGCAGCCGAAGTCCGCCTCGCAACGCAATGCGTTCGAGGAGCGCTTCGGCATCCGGAACATCCGAACACTCTTCGCCATCTCGACCGGAGCCAGAGGAGCAATACGGCTTGAGGAGTGCATAAAGGCAAATGAGTTCTTTGGATCAGGGTCAAGCGGCACCGGTCTTTTTCTTTTCGCCAAGAAAG
>JADFLK010000114.1 GCA_022564455.1 Bacteroidota bacterium | reverse complement strand
TCCCAGCCGCTCGGGCGCGGTTCCGTTGTTCGCTCATCAATTCCTCAAAGCGTTCCATGTCCACGCTCAGACCCTGCTCGCGGGCCATGAGAGAGGTTAGATCAATAGGAAAGCCGTATGTGTCGTGAAGTCGAAAGGCTATCCGCCCGGATATCATTTTCTTTGACGCATCCTCCACGAATCGAAATGCTTCCTCTTTCGACACTTCGCCGCCTGCGGTTGAGATAAGTGAGCCGACTCTCCGCGCCTGCTTACCCTCCTTTTCTATATCGATTGAAACGGGTCCAATCGTTCGTTCGAAAACCATATTGCGCAAGTCGTCCGCTGCATTCTCTAGCCGTTCTTTGTGCTCGGGATGATCCGGACCAATTGTTCCAATTTTGCCAAGTGTGTTAGTGATCTGCGATGTAATCAGCCAGAAGAAGTCAAGACCCGTATCCAAGGTTCTCATAAACCCTTCCTCCTCCGCCCGAATCACCCGCTCGATGAAGTCGCGGTTCTTTTCAAGCTCGGGGAAGGCCTCCCCCATCACCTCGATCAGCGTGCCGACGAGGTCCGTCATGAACGGCTCGCGGAAGCCGAGCGTCTGGTAGCCGTAGCGGACGGCACGGCGCAGAATCCGGCGGATGACGTAGCCGCGCCCCGTGTTGCCCGGCTGGGCGCCGTCGGCTATAGCAAAGGCCAGCGTGCGGAGGTGATCCGCAACGACGCGCATCGCAATCTGCTGCTTTTCGTCGGCGGCCTCGTAGGATTCCACCTCGGATGACCGCTCTGCTATCGCCGCTAGAATCGGCATGAAGACATCCGTGTCGTAGTTGGAGGTCTTCCCTTGTAGCACGGCGCAAATCCGCTCAAACCCCATCCCCGTGTCCACGTGTTTCGCGGCCAGGGGCTTCAACTCCATCCCTCCTTCTCCCTTCTCACTTCCCACTTCTAACTTCTTCAACGCGTTGTACTGGATGAACACGAGGTTCCAGATCTCCATCACCTTCGGGTCGTCTGCGTTGACGAGCGTTTTGCCGTCCACTTTGGCGCGCTCCTCATCCGGGCGCAGGTCGATGTGGATTTCCGAGCACGGCCCGCACGGCCCCGTCTCGCCCATCATCCAGAAGTTGTCCTTGGAGTCGAAGAACAGGATGTGGTCGTGCGGGATCGTGGTCTCGGACTTCCACAGATCAGCAGCCTCGTTGTCGGCGCCGAGTCCCAGTTTCTCATCCCCTTCGTGTACTGTCGCGTACAGGCGGTCGGGGTCGATGCCCCAGCGGTCCACGAGCAGCTCCCAGGCCCACGCGATGGCCTCCTTCTTGAAGTAGTCGCCGAACGACCAGTTGCCCAGCATCTCGAAGAACGTGTGGTGGTAGGTGTCCACGCCCACCTCTTCGAGGTCGTTGTGCTTGCCCGAGACGCGGAGGCACTTCTGCGTGTCGGCGGCGCGGTTGTACGGGCGGCTGCCGGTGCCGAGGAACACGTCCTTGAACTGGTTCATCCCCGCGTTCGTGAACATCAGCGTCGGGTCGTCGTGCGGCACGAGCGACGCACTCGGCACGATCTCGTGCTCCTTCTCGCGGAAGAAGTCGAGGAAGGCCTGGCGGGTTTCGGAGGAGGTGGTTGGGCGATCGGGCACAGTTGCGTTCCGGGTATGTCCAAAAACTAGCGACGTGCGCAATGGCGAACCGAAGATCGAGCGTGCGTCCTCTGTGGATTTCCAATAAGTGAAGGGGGTGCGAAATATTTAGCACCCTTGTTCGTTTGGCCTGTAACACTTCGGGCGGCACGCCCGTACTCAGCTCAAACGAATCAGTTGGAAAAGCCGGTGGCTGTCATGACGAAAGAGACTTTTCAGCGCTATGCGCTCGTAACCATCGTGGTGTTGCTCGCCGCGATTGGCTCGCAGCAACTAACGGCCTACGCCCGGAGCGCCATCCACCACGACCACGACATGGTCATCCGCCACGTAGACATTGAATTCTTTGTCGATGAGCAACGCGTGCTGGCCGACGAGGCTCGGCTGCTCGGCGACGAGGCCCGGCTGCTTGGCGAGGAAGCCCGACAGATGGCGGAGCACTTCAACATCCGTGATGGCGTGTGCGATCTCTCCGAGGAAGCACGTCACTTCTCCGACGAGGTTCGTCACTTGCGGGACCAGATCCGCGTCGAGATTCGTTAGTCCCCACCGTTTGAACCCTTCTGTCGCCCAACCCTCATGCTCATCACCCGCCGCACGTTCCAGCGCATTGCCCTCGCAATCATCGCTGTTTGTTTGATTGCCCTTCTCGGGCCACGGCTGGTAAACGCCGACCATAATCATATTGAAGTTGAATTTGGCGGCATATACGACGGTGCTGAGGACTATTCCCAGACAACTCACGAGGCATCACATAGCACGAATACCCCTACACAGTCCACCGACTCCGCTAACGACGATGTTTTTCTGGATGAGACCTTCTCCATAAGCAGCGGCGACCAACTTACCGTGGAACTGGCATCTTCGGACTTGATCGTAGAAACCGGGTCGAGTTCTTCGCAAGCCCGTGTGGTTATTCGGGGCGACGGGCGGGACGCAGCCGAAGAGTTCGAGCGTCGCCGTTTTTCGGTGGACTACTCCGCTAGCACGCTGGACGTTCACTCCAACCCTGAGCGGCGGCGGCGAAGCGGCCGCGTGCAGGCCAATTTCACGGTTACGATTACGGTCCCCTCGCGGATGGATGCCGACGTGACACTGGCCTCCGGCGACGTTCGGATGGGTGACCTCGTCGGTTTTTTTGAGCTTACCACAGCCTCCGGCGATATCGAACTCGGCTCCGTCCAAGGTCCCTCCATCTCCATCCAGGCCGCTTCAGGCGACATTACGGCACAACGCCTCGATGGCCCCGTTTCCGTCTCCGCGGCCTCCGGCGACATCGACATCCAGCACATTGTGGGTACCCGCGTCGACCTGACAACTGCTTCCGGCGACATCACCGTTAATACACTGGAAGCCGATTTCGTCGATGCTACGTCGGCGTCGGGTGATATTCACATTGGGCGGCTGATTGGCCAATCGGAGGTGAGCACGGCATCCGGTGATGTCTCCATCTTCCTCGCCGATGCAGCCGACATTTCAACGGCGAGCGGAAGCGTCAGCCTGGTTCTGCCTCGTGGTGCCGGGTTCGACGTGGACCTCGAAAGCCCGGACATCGACATCGATGGCTCGCTCAATTTCAATGGTTCGCGTCAACGCAGATCCGTGCGGGGCACTATCGCCTCCGGCGGGCCCACGTTGTCGATCTCGACGCACAGCGGGAGTATTGAGTTGGGAATAGAGTAGACAGGCGTGTCATCCTGACAACGAATAGGAGGAGTTTTGAAACCGCCCCCTTCTAAAGGGGCCCTCCGCGTAGCGGAGTGAGGGTTTGCCTCGTCTTTGCAAGTGGCATCGTGCCGACTACAGACCAGGAGCCTGTCTGGCAGCTCACCCTCCAACCTCGCTTCGCTCGGCCACCTCCCTCTGGAAGGGAGGAATTCCAGAAATTGCCCCTACTGTCCAGTGATCTGCCGCACCATCTCCTCGGGATCAGTCGTCGGCGCCTGGCAGGTTTGGCGCTCACAGACGTAGGCGGTTGCCTGCCCGTCGCGGGCGATCTGGTACTCCGTGAAGGGCGCGAGGTCGATCAAGGCGGCATCGCCCGAACCCGGTGCGCGGAGCAAGGCCACGGCGTTCGGGGCGTAGAGTCCACGAAATGCAGCCAACAGACCTCGTGTGTCCGTCGCGCCTCGTTCGCCCGCCACGACGACCTCCAACGAAGGCCCCACGGCAAAGTCCACGGCCGTCATCAGGAACGTGTGGGAAGAGGGATGCGCGTTCAGCTCCGCGGCGGATGAGCCGACGCCGTCGGCCATTCGCTCAAGGTCGAGGCCGCCCGTGACGCGACTCAGCCGCAGACCGTTGAGCATCGCCACGGAATTACCGGACGGAATCGCGCCGTCGTAGTACTCCTTCTGGCGAAAGAGGAGCACCTCGCTGCCATCCGCCGTGAAGAAGTAGCCTCCTCCTTCCTCATCCGCGAACTGCTCATTCATCGTGCGGTGGAGGGCGAGAGCATCACCTAGAAACCGCTCCTCGAACGTGGCCTCATAGAGCTCGAACAGCCCCCACACCAGGAAGGCGTAATCGTCGAGATTGGCAGCGATACCAGCATCGCCATTGCGGTAGCGATGAAGCAATCTTCCCTCTTCCGTCCGCATCGTCGAAAGCAGGAAATCGGCTGCTCGCGAAGCGCGTTCAGCATATTCTGGTATGTCAAAGGCAACCGCTGCCTTCGCGAGCGCCGCGATCATCAGGCCATTCCAGTCGGTGAGAATCTTGTCGTCGAGCAGCGGACGGGTTCGTTCGACGCGAACGTCAAACAACCGCCGACGGATGGACTCAAGGCGCTCAACGTCGGCATCCACAGAGGCTGAGCGATGCAGCACATTGTCGCCTGTGGATTGCCCGGTGGCTTCCTCGGAGAAGTTGCCATCCTGCGTGGTACCAAAAACACGCTTTGCGAATGCGGCATCCTCATCTCCCAGCACCTCGGCCAGTTCAGCCTCGCTCCAGACGTAGAATGCCCCCTCTTCCTTCTCGCCGTGCCGGTTGATGGAATCGGCGTCCTCCGCGCTGAAAAACACGCCTTCTGCACTCGTCATATCGCGCTCAATGTAGGCGAAGATCAACTCCGCCGTCTCACGGTACTGTTCATCAAGCGTGGCCTGATAGGCCTCCGTATAGGCCATCGCCAGCAGTGCCTGGTCGTAGAGCATCTTCTCGAAGTGCGGCAGCAACCACCGCTGGTCCGTCGAGTAGCGGTGGAAGCCGTAGCCCACGTGGTCCCAGATACCGCCACGCCGCATCGCTTGCAGCGTGGTTTCCACCATGCCAAGCGCTTCGGTGCTTCCCGTGCGATTCCAGTAGCGTAGTAGAAAAAGAAGGTTGTGGGGCGTGGGGAACTTGGGCGCCGTACCAAAGCCTCCGAGGTCGGCGTCGTAGCGGCCGCGAAGCTGCTCGTACGCCCGGTTCAGCGTTTCCTCCCCCAGCGTCTCCCCAGACGGCCGGCTCGAAAAACTACCCTGAACGGAGCGCGTGATTTCCTCAGCCGAGTGCAGGATGCCGTCGCGCTGCTCCTGCCAACTTTCGGCTACACGGGGGATCAGATCCAACATCCCCATCCGCCCGTAGCGGCTCTCTTTGGGGATGTACGTCCCGGCGAAGAACGGCTTGCGGTCGGGCGTCATCAGAATGGTGAGCGGCCAGCCGCCGCGCCCGGTGATGGCCTGCGCCACCGACATGTACACGCCGTCGATGTCCGGCCGCTCCTCGCGGTCCACTTTTATGTTGATGAACGTTGCGTTCATCAGGGCCGCGACTGTGTCGTCCTCGAACGACTCGTGCTCCATCACGTGGCACCAGTGGCACGTAGCGTAGCCGATGGAGAGAAAAATGGGCTTGTCCTGCGCGCGCGCTGCCTCGAAGGCCTCCTCGCCCCACGGATACCAATCCACCGGGTTGTCGGCGTGCATCAGGAGGTACGGGCTGTTGGATTCGGAAAGGCGGTTCATGGCGGGCTGGGCGTCCTGCGCCGAGCAGCCGGACGCAGCGACAAGCGAAAACACGAGGAGGAAAAAACGCATGTGTGTAGCAGATAGCGGAAGACAATGGACGGTGGGCAGGACGAGGCGTTCCTTAACCAGGGAATGTTGGACGTCCAGCTTCACAACGAGTTGATGGCAGCCGATACTACTTATTCCCAAACGCATCAATCCATGCGTTCTGTTTTTCTATGTCTCTTTCTGATCGTTGGTCTGGCCGCGTGCGACACCGAAGCCGATCTGAGCCCTGGAGAGGCCTACGATCAGGCCCTTGCGGCAATGATGGATCGCGATGCCTCGGAAGCCATGAAGCTACTCCGCACAGCGGCGGCACAGGGCCATCTGGAGGCTACTGCCATGCTCGCAGATACCTATGCGCGAGGCCAGCTGGCGCCGCGAGCGGTTGAGCCGAACATTCAGCGAAGTGAGGGGGCCATCATTCTGCCAATTCGCGTGCTTCCAGGCCAAGCCCGTAGATGGAGGCGCAGGTTTGACGCGCTCATAGAGGACAGACTCGACGCAGAGGACCCGGACGCGATGCTATTGCAGGCTGGGCGACTCTTCGATCAGGATCGCCGAAGCCCTACGCCAGACAACTATGCGCAAGCCATTTCGCTGTTGACGACTGCTGCCGACCGAGGAAATGCAAGCGCAGCTCTTCAACTGGCCGTGAAGATGAGGCATACGGAGCCGGAAGCATCCGAGCGCTGGATTACGCTGGCATTCGAGCTAGGCCATCCACAGGCGTGCATGATGCGCGTCACACTCTTGACAGACGAGGACGATATCCTCGAATCCGCGCGCGACCTGGAAGACTACATGGCCCGGATGGGTGCCTGCAAAGCAGAGGCAACAATCGCCGGCGTTGCGCTCACCTATGTCGTAGACGTCTACTCAACCGCGAAACAGGACGACGCAGATGCACAGGCCACGCTCGACTCTCTGGAGACCACGGGCGTGCTTGGTCAATTCCCTGAACTTGCGCGCGGCTTCCGGTAGCTGACCGCTACTCTCCCAACCTGTCACGCACCACATCTCTAAAGTCAGGGTCAACGAGAAGGCGCATCTCAAACTGCTGGTGCGCCGCTGTGCTCGACCACGGGCCAAACACGCCGGCTGGAAGCCCTTCCATGAACAGTGCAAGTGCGGTCGGGGAAGGATCAAGTCCGGTAGCATTCTGGGCCCTGGCGTCTGCGACGTAGGCTGATGTAAGAATGCCTGCCAACGAACCACCCTTCGTAGCCAACTGATCGAACCCCTGCTGGACGTCCGGGTTGTCCATCGGCCACTCAAGAAAGCCGAGCATGGTTGCCGAGACTTGCTCGGAGATCAATTCTCCCCGGTACACCCTTGCCATCAATCCAGCGTACTCGCGCGCCGATCCGGCCGGGAACGAAAGTGCAGCGGCGGACTGTGCATCGTAGCTCATCCGGGCGGTCATCCCCTCCATCC
>JADFLK010000113.1 GCA_022564455.1 Bacteroidota bacterium | reverse complement strand
ATCCTACCCAAGGAGCGCATCATCGCCTTGTATCTGAACGTGGTGGAATGGGGCCCGGGCGTATTCGGCATCGAGGAAGCGGCGCGATACCATTACGGGGTGTCGGCCGGCAGCCTCTCCCGGAATCAGGCGGCGCGCCTGGCCGTGTGCCTTCCAAGCCCCCGCGACCGGCGCCCGCAGAACATGGGCGCCTCAGCCAGACGGATTGAACGCCGCATGAGGCAGATGGGCTGGTAAGTTGTGGCATGCGACAGATTGTAGACCTCCGCTCCGATACCGTCACCAAACCCACCGCGGCGATGCGGAAGGCCATGGCCGAGGCCGAGGTCGGCGACGACGTGTTCGGGGAAGACCCAACCGTCCGCGGGTTGGAAGAGCGGGTAGCGGAACTCCTCGGCAAGGAGGCCGCCGTGTTCGTGCCCAGCGGGGTGATGGGCAACCAGATTGCCCTGGCCCTCCACACGCAGCCCGGCGACGAAGTGGTGCTGGCCGAGCGCAGCCACATCTTCCACTACGAATCCGGCGCGCCGGGGCAAATTTCGGGCGTGCAACTTCGTCCGGTTGGGGATGAGACGGGCATCCTGCACGCATCCGACGTGGAAGCCGTCGTGCGCGGCGCGTTCGATTGGGAGCCGAGGACGAGCCTCGTCTGCCTCGAAAACACCATAAACAAGGCGGGAGGCCTCGTTTTCCCGCTGGAGGCGACCCAGGAAGTTGCGGATGTTGCTCGAGCTCACGGCCTTGCCCTTCACCTGGACGGCGCGCGCCTCTGGAACGCCTCCGCTGCAACCGGCACGCCCGAGGCCACCTTCGCCGCCCCTTTCGATACGGTGAGCGTGTGCCTATCGAAAGGCCTCGGAGCGCCTGTCGGGTCTCTGCTCGCCGGCTCTTCTTCCCACATACACGAAGCAAGACGGTTGCGAAAGCGCCTTGGTGGCGGCATGAGACAGGTCGGTATTCTGGCTGCCGCCGGACTACTCGCGTTGGATCACCGACACAACCTGACAGCCGATCATGCCCGCGCCAAAACTTTCGCTGAAGCCCTGGCGGGCTGTTCTGCCTTTCGCGTCATCCCGCCCGAGACAAACATCGTTCTGTTCGATACACTGGAGGAAGATGCAGCGGTTGTGCTGTTGAAACTGGAAAACGAGGGGGTCCGTGTGGTGCCGTTCGGGCCGAGAACGCTCCGGGCAACCTTCCACCGCGACGTGACGGACAACGACGTGGACTATACCCTCGAAGCCCTGCAGAGGCTGTTCGGCTAGCAACAGTGCGTGCCTATTCGCCGTTGTCTGCCGCGAGGAACTCGGCCACGTCGTCGGCACAGGCGGTGGCGTCGGCTTCGCCGATTTCCATAAGCCGACTAATGTACTCGGGCTCGAACAGGAGCATTGAGAGCCAGTCCGGGCTGCGCGTTTCGCGAACGCCGAGGCCTCGCATCAGGAAGCGGAACGTGGGCGGGAGATTCGGCTCGAACTCCGTCGCGAGCCCGGCAAGATCCTGCGACGGACGCAGAACCAGCAGCTTCACGGGCCGGAAGCCCGCGTGAGGGTCGGGGCCCGGCTTGCCGTCCGGCCACGCTTCCAGCAAGGTGTTGATCCGCCGGAGCACTTGCGCATCCTGGTCGAGCAGATCGAGGAAGATGGAGTTCATTATGACGCCCAGAATCTGCGCAGGCGGCGGATAGTCGTCGATGAGCGGCTTGTCCGCCTCTTCGGCAGATCGGCCGTAGCGCGTTGAGACGGCCAGGATCTTACGCGCTCCGAGATGCAGGGCGGGAGACAGGGGCGCAGTCAGGCGGATGCCGCCATCCCCATACCACCCATCCCCAAACTGAGGGTGGCTGATCTGAACCGCAGGAAAAAAAAAGGGGAGCGCAGTCGACGCCATCACGTGCTCGGGGCCAATCTGCGTCTGGACCGCCCGCCGGTTCGGCCGGTTCCAGGCCTCCACATCACGCCCCTGCACCCACGTTACCGACTGCCCGGTGGTGTACGAACTGGTGGTGATGGAGACCGCGTCGAGCCGGCCGGAAGCAATGTTGGTGTCGATGCCCGTAACCATCCCGTTACGGGCTCCCAGTTCACGCTCCAGCAACTCGCGCACCGGTGTGGCGTCAAGCCGCGCATGTACCTTCCGCGACGACCTGGAACCGCCGGAAAGAAGCCTCCGCGCCCACAAAAGGCCGCTTCTTGCAACACTTGGCCCCGTGACGTTGAACACGTGTTCGGTACGGAGGTGCCGCCAAAGCCGCCCCAGGCCACTTACTGCCTCGGTGAACGAACCGATGTGGTTGGCGAGATATGCGGCGTTGATGGCCCCGGCCGAGACGCCCGTCAGGATAGTGGGCGCGAATTCGGGGTGGTTGCGCATAATGCCCCGCAGAACGCCCGTCTGGTAGGCCGCCCGCGCTCCTCCACCACTCATGGCCAGCGCAAGGCCTCGCCCGACGGGACCGGGAGCCGGCATGCGGCTCGGCTCATCGGGCGCGAGATACGGAATAGCAGCCTGGTCGGACATAAAGGTGCAGCAGCAGCGACGCCGAGTATACGACGATGGAACGACGACCCCTTATCCGCTGCAAGTCCGCTGCAAGACCTTGCGGCCCGCAGTCTGAGTAGCTATAGGAGGCTATTGAATTACGTGCTGTGTCATCGAGACGAGCGCATCTCGGTTGAGATCAAGGCGCGAGATCGTGGACGAATCGGTGATTCGGGCCCGCAGTACTGCGGGGATGACGTAATTCTGCTGGATGACGTATTTCAACAGCCTCTCAGGCGGCAACGGAGAGCCCGTCGCTGAGTGCTGCCATGAGCGTGCTGCGAGTGAATGGCTTAGGCACGTACTTGTTGAATCCGGCCTGCAAGAACCGCTCGCGGTCGCCCGGAAGCGCATAGGCTGTAAGGGCAATGGCAAACACGTTCTCGTAGCCCGGAAGTGTCCGCGCGATGCGCAAAATATCTACACCTGTTTCCTTTCCGCCCAGGTTGATATCGAGCACGAAACCGTCAAAATGATACTCATCCATAAGAGCGAGGGCAGAACGCGCATCAGCTACCGCATGTACGCGGTAGGTACGCTGAAGAATACGTTCAACCAGCATCCGCGTATCGGGGTTGTCCTCTACTACGAGAACGGCGGCCCTGTCGGCAAGAACCTGCTCCGGCGTTTTATCCGGCGGCTCGCTTTGGGCAGGCTCCTCTACGGCAACCACTACTTCCGGAACCGAGTCTCCGTGCATGGCGGGCTCCTGGCCGTTCTCTTCTGCCGGTTCGAGGACCATGCCGGCCTCCTCCACCAGCGCGCCTGCATCCAGTACATCCTCTGCACCAATCAGGTCTGCAACGGCATACTGAGCCTCTACAGTGCCTGGAGGATTGTTATCGGAGGCGAACTCCTCGCCTTCACCTTCGTCCGGTGCAGGGAGAGGGAGGTCTTCTTCCTCCGATGGGCGGATGATGACGGGCCCAACGGCTTTCTCGCTCGCGGCGCCATCACCGGAGACTGTCGCGCTGCTTTCTACATCGGCAGCGGGGAGGATAACGGTGAATGTCGTGCCGCCCGGGCGTTTGCTTTCTACGTCGATGGTACCCCCCAGCATATCCACAAGCCGCTTGCTGATGGCAAGGCCGAGGCCCACGCCCTCGTGTTCGCGCGTCATCCCATCCGCCTCTTGCCGAAACTCGTCGAACAGATAGGGGATGAACTCTGGGTCGATCCCGATACCCGTGTCGCGGATCGTGAGGCGAACAGCATCTCCTTCAGCACGCACCGCTACCTCAACTTCTCCTTCCTTGGTAAACTTGATGGCGTTTTCGATCAGGTTGGTGAGGATGCGGCCCAGACACGTTTTGTCGACGTTCGCGTGTACGGGCTCGTCGCCCGCGGGAGGCAGCAGTGCGACACCCTTTTCCTCGGCAAACGTTTTGAGCAACTCAACAACCTGCTCAGCTTCGGCTACCACATCTACAGCGTCCAGGACGAGTTCAATGCTGTTCCCTTCAATTCGGGCCAGGTCGAGCACGGAATTGAGCGTGCTGAGCAGGCGGCGGCCGCTCTGCTCGATGTGCTGTGCAAACTCGCGGGCTTCACCCTCGGCCTCCTCGGCGAGCAAGCCCGCAAACCCAAGAATGCCAGTGAGCGGCGTACGAATTTCGTGGCTCATGTTTGCCAGAAACGCACCTTTCAAACGCGCCATCTCCTCAGCGTGCTCCCGCGCAACTACCAACTCTTCTTCAAAGCATTTGCGTTCGGTGATGTCCTGGCCGCAACAATAAATAACGGTATGATCCGAGTCGGCCTCCTGGGTCAGCATCAAGCGGATAGAGAACCATTTAGCCTCGCCCGACTTGGTGACAATCGGAAACTCCACCTGCGCCGCACCCTCATCCATGAGAGTAGAAAACGCTGCTTGCGCCGCTCCGAGATGGTCTGGATGCACGATGGAAAGCATGCCCTCCAGCGCGTCAATCTCGTCCACCGAGTAGCCGGTCATGCGTTCGAACGCGCCGGTAGACCAGGCTATGTGGTCGTGGCCATCGGGGTGAAGGTGGATGGCGAACGCGAAATCGGAAGAAAGCTCGGAGATAGCCTTGTAACGCCCTTCGCTCTGCCTGAGCGACGCCTCGGCCTGCTTGCGCTCCCCTTGTTCTATAGCCAGAGCAAGCAAGTCACCCACGCTAGCGGCGAAGTCCACGTCCGACGCGCTCCACTTACGTGGGCCGCCAACATGCTGGAAGCTGACCACGCCCACCACGCGACCCTGCCGGCGAATCGGAGCGATCAGCATCGCCCCGATGTCGTTTGATTCGATGTAAGCCTTGGCGTCAGAGTGCCGAATGCGGTTGTCGGAAGCCACATCATCCACGACGAGGCACCGGCTTGTCTCCAGGAGACTGATTACGGAATCATAGGCCGAAAGGGGCTGTGAGCGCTCCGACACGTGCTCTGCATTCTGCAGGGTAAACAGATCCACACATTGGACCTGTTTGCCGCTTTCATCCACCATAGCTACAAGCACACGCTCGCATCCGGAATGCTTCGCAGCCAGCTCGGTTGCTCTCCGAATCCACGTCTCCGTTTCATCGCCCGGCAGACTGGCCAACTCCACCAGAGCTTTCTGCTGGACGAGGTTCCGCGAGGCGCTTTGAGCGTCCTGAATTTCGCGGTTCTTGGTCTCGGTTACGTCTTCCATCGTGCCCTCGAAATAGAGCACGTGGCCGTCCGCGTCCCGTACTGTTTGTGCGTTCTCGCGGGTGTACCTGGTTTTCCCCTCGCCATCGGTCCACTTGACGATCAGACCCTGCACAAAGCCGAAACGGCGCATTTGGTCAAGAAACGGTTCGCGCGGATATCCCAGATCCTCAAGATTCAAATCATGAACGTCATCCACCGAATCGCAGCCGAGAAGTTCTACTAGCGCCGGGTTGGCATAGAGAACGCGCCCGTCGGGCGTGCTCTGGTAGAGGCCTATGGGAAGGTGCTCAGCCAGCACGGGCATGCCACCCGGTTTCGTCCCTACGCTGTTCAAAGCGTCCGTCTGAGCTTCCGTCTGAGCTTCCGAAGGGGAGGATACAGGCTCGGAATGAGGCGTGGCAGGCTGTGAATCGCGGAGCACGCTCGCCACGACGGCAGCCAGGTTTTGAAGATCGTCGACACGTAAGGTTGACGACGGCGCATCGGTGGAAGAATCTCCGCCGGGCTGCCCGATGGCGATGATCGGCAAGTCTGGTTGCTCTTCCTCAGCGACACCCACTACATCCGATATTGGTATGTGCTCGGCATCCACAATCAGGATATCCCAGTCTTCATCCTCCAGCGCGTCGTCCAAATCATCCAACGACGATACCTGGGTAATTTCCGGATCGTAGCCACCCTGCTTCAGCGGCTGGCTGTACGAAAGCACATCTCCAGGGGCGATGAGCAAAACACGTAGCTGGGTGATCATGAGCGTTGATGGCATTGGGGACACTGTGGGAATATCGCGCGTATGCGCAAAAGCAGTGCCACCATAGAGAAGCACTCCAAACGGAGCAGAATGGCTACTTTCTCTGATATGCAGATCGTTAGAAGGGGGGATCTGTAATCGTACATTTTCGGTTGTGACACGTCATTCCGGACGCCTTCTGCCTGCAGATTGCGCGGGTGTCCTACCTTCCAAACCATGACGGACAAACCACCGGTAGCGGTTGCTTTCGCGCAGGCCCTCCTCAATCAGGAGGGCGTTGGCCGCGTCACGGCTCATCGGTTGCTGGAGCGCTTCCCGACGCACGAGACCCTGCTCGACTATCCCCGCGAACAAGTCCTGCTCCGCCTGAAAGGCGCACCCAACGCAGAGCGAACCGTAGGCCGCTTGTTTGACCGCGAAGCCTTCGGCGAGGCGCTGAAGAAAGCAGACTATGAGTTGAAGTCACTCGCCGAGAAGCACATCCGGGTGATCGCCGAAGGGCACCCGCACTGGCCTGCCGGCGTGGCCGAGCTGGATCGGCCTGACCGCCCCGTGGTGCTGTATGCCTTTGGCTCTACGGAAGCCCTGACCCGCACGTCGGTTGCCTTCCACGCGCGTCCGCCGGTTCAGGGCGATACCTTCGAGACCGCCCAGATACTTGCGCGGAAACTCATCGGCGAGAGCATTCCGGTTGCCTGCGGCGCCCAAACCGGCTTCGACGTGGTGATGCACAAACTGTGTAGCACAGCGGGAGCGCCCTGTGTGATGGTCGCCCGGTCGGGGCTCGCACGGGTAGACAACCAGATGCGGCCGAGCGTGGCGGCGGCGGTTAAAGCAGGCGGGGTGTTGCTCTCCCCTTTCCCCAGCACACACGGCCCGTTCGATCACGACGACGCCGAGCGCGTGCTACTTCAGACAGCGCTTGCAGGGCCAAACGTCTTCTTCGCACCGCGCGAACACACCCCGGAAGCCCACGCCCTCGAATGGGCACTGAACACGAACCGGCCGGTTTTCGGGGTGGATGGAGGGGACGCCGAAGACGTGCTCCATCTCCCCAAACGTGTCCACGCCCTCAAGCGGCCGGTGGACCACGACTGGGTTGTTGCGGCTTCTCAGCCGGATTCGGTGACGTAG